>NZ_FNZB01000006.1 GCF_900109205.1 Sphingomonas sp. OV641
GCCAACCAACGATGAGCCGGTGGGAAAATGCGCCGACCACACGCGAGTTGGCCAGGATGATGTCCGCGATGATCGACATCTACTGCGCCAGTTACGATTGCAAGCGCCTACAGATACAGGCGGTTGTAGAGGTGATGAACACTTCGACCGTACCTTTCGCGCTCGCGGTCGATGACGTCCCGATCATCCTGATGGACATGACGCTGATCCTGGAGGACGCCGGCTTTCGCTGTCATGAGGCGATGGACGGCGATACCGCGATCGTGCTGCTGGAGGAGCAGGCCGACAACACCATCCTGCTGTTCTCCGATGTCGAGATGCCGGGATCGATCAACGGCTTTGCGCTGGCGCGTCATGTCGCACAGCACTGGCCCTGGATCGAGATCGTGATCGCCAGCGGCAATATCCGTCCCAATCCGGGTGACATGCCCGAGAAGGCGACGTTCATCCCGAAGCCCTTCTCGGCTGCGATCGTCCACGAGCACCTCCGCAGGACGCTGCCTGACGGCAAGAAGCCCGCGCCGCTGAAGAATGCGGTGACGACGCCGGTTCAGCCGGGAGCCTGAGCCACCCCTGCCGAGGCGAGCAACTGCGCGTCGGTCGCGTCGCGGTTGTCGATCCACCATTTGGCGTCCGCGATGCCGAGCAGCGCCGCGCCGGTTTCGACGCTATCGAGAGGTTGATCCTTGCGCAGCAAGGCGATCCGTTTCGCGCGAATGGTCGTTGCCCAGCTGACCTGTCGTTCCGAGCCGTTGAGCGGCGCCAGCGACAGATGGGCAACGGCTTGTTGCGAGGCCGCGGCGTCGCGCTCGTTCTCTTCCTGGCGCTGCTTGCGGTAGCACGCGCCGCAGACCGTCGTGCGCAGCCAGGTGGCCTTGCGCTCCTGCTGCGACGCGAACCCGGCAATGAAATGGGTTTGCTCATGGCCGCAGGTGTGGGTGATGCGATGGTCCATGACGTTCAGCCTGTCATATGGGCCGGATTTGTTCCAGCGGGATTGAGTCGAGCCGTTCGGTTCCGGCGACCGATGCTCGCGGCATGAAGATGGCGATCACGACCCGAGTGGGCTGCTCATCACCAGCACGGTCGCGCGCGCGATCGGCGCCGGCGCTACGCCGGCTCTGAAGGGGGCGACCGCCCCCCACCGCAGCGACTTGGCGACGGGGCGATAGCTGACCGGATGGATGCCATCCCGGCTCGGTTGCGCCCGCAGCGGGATGACGGTGTCGCCGAAACGTGCCGCGATCGACGTGACAATGGATGACGCGCGCAGGTCGTAGGGGGCAAGCCAGGCCACCTTGACGGCGGTGGTTCGCCGCCTGAGCGCAAGAAGGTTGGTTGGGAGCGCCGGACTGGCGGCATCGTTCGACCCGAGTGCGATGAGGGCGACGGTGGCGGCCGAAGCGCCCCTCACCCGCCGCTCGATCTCGGCCGAACCGGCACCCACGCGCGCATGAACCTCGCAGCGTATGCCCTGTGCTGCCAATGCCTGCGCCGTGCCGACCGCGGTGCTGTCGCCCAGGATCAGGCAGAAGGGAATCATGGCCGACCAGCCTGATGGGCAAGCGGTTTTCGTGGAGTGGTCATGTCGCCGTAGGCAAGTAGCCCGAAGATGGCGACAGCACAGCCGGCGATGCCGAACGCTGCGCGTGCCAGCCCGATCAGCCGCGCCTTGCGACCCTTGCGAAGGTGGTTCCACCCTCGATCGAGCGAGGTACGCCAGGACAGCCAGCCATCGCCGATATCGCTCGCGCCGAACATCGCGATGGGGATCGCGACGGCCAGCATGATATGCCGGATGTCGGCGCGGGCGATCACGATGGCGAGAAAGGTCGCGACCAGAATGAACAGCGCGATGGCGTTGATGACGCTGTAGAGCGGGCGCAGCCGAAAGATCCGACGCGAGGGCGCAGCGAGGTAGCGCACGATCGGACGGCGGCAGGTGTCGCAGACCAGCATGTGCTGCCCCAGCGGCCAGCGGCGCATCGCCTCATGGCAATACGGGCATTCGGGCCGGGGCAGGCTGATCATATTCATGCGACGTGGCCGACCCTGATCGCATCGGGAAGTGCAGCCCGGATCACGTCGGCGACGTCGGGCACGCAGATCCAGTTGGAGAATCTCGGGTTCCAGATCGCCTTGCCCTTGCACAACGCGGAAAGAACCTCCCTGCCGATCTCATCGTCGCGCGCGGCCCTGAATGCGATGCGGCCATCTGGCAGTGTCCGCTCGACGATCCCGGCGCATACCTCGATAGGTGCGCCCGCCTTGACGGGAACCGCCTTGGCAGGGGGCGATACCTCCAAAACGGTGCATTCAACCGCTACCGATGTGGAGGGACTTTGCGCCGGATGAACAGTGACAGGCTCTGCCTCGACGTACGGCGGCAATTCCGGCACAGACGCGGCCTGGACGATGGGCATGTTGATCGGCCCAGACGGGTCGCCGGTATGAGACGTATCGGCGGCGTCCGTGCTGTCAGGAACGATGCCGAGGCGGGTATAGATATCGCCCTCCTGGACATGGTCGGCGATGAGCTGGTCGGCGATCTCGACCATCTGCGCGGCGGTGACGCCGGTCGAAAACATTCGTCCCAGGGGCGATGACCCGCCGAACGGCACCCAGGCTTTGTAAAGGTTGTCGCATTTGTAGATCGGCTCGTCGCTGCCGATTTTGGAACGGTCGATCATCGCGGTGGGCGGAACGGACACGAATACGCCGACCTCCGCGAACGCCCTGTCATGCCCTTTTCGCTTCAGCCACGCCTGCAGCACCTTGCGTTGTCGTTTGGCCTGTTCGACCGGATTGGGGATGTTCTGCGGCTGACGTTGCGAGCGATACCAGACCATCCATTCGCCATGCTCGTTCTTCGAGATCCGGCCAGAGTAGTTCTTGGATTCGAAGATCGAGGCGGTGCGCGACGCCCGCGACAGCAGGATATGATCGAACTGCGCGAACCCGCCCTGCCCGTCCGGCAGGCGCAGATCGTGGATAAGCAGGTTGCGGTCGTTGTCAGGCCCGAATTGGTGATCGAGCATATAGGCGGTCTCGCGCTCGCCCCGCATCCCCTGGCGATGGTTCCGCACCGTCGATCGCACGCGCTCGGGGAGAGCCGCGAACTCGTCGGACGCCATCACTTCGTCGGCAAATGCGATCTCGGCCGCGCGGGTCGATTTCTTGCGGATCATCGTTTCGGCGTTCCCGGATTTGGCTGCGGCAGCGGTTGAACCGCCTGCGCCGGTAGCGGCGCGGAGGCGGGAGGCACCATTGCGGGCGGCTTGGCCGGCACCAGCCTCGCCTCGAGCCGTGGCCGTGCATCCTCGATCAGCTTGCGGAACGCATCGAGCGTCGCCAGCGTGGTGATCTTGCCGATGTCGGTCGAGGCGTAGCTTCCACCGAGCGCACCCACGCCAAGGCCGAGCAACAGCCCACCGCCCACGACGCCGATATCCTTCTTGCGCGCCGACCCGCTGGCGACCGCTTCCTGGATGCCGGTGTTCACGTCGACCAGCGTCATCAGCACCTGGCTTTCGAGTGTCTTCGACTTGAGCCCGACCGCCCCGCCGAACACACCGCCGACCCCGCCCCCGCTCTCACGCGACTTGGCGTCGGAATAGACCACCTTCACCTCGATCAGATAATCCGCCTTGGTGACAGGCCGGGTTGTGGCAGTCCCGCCATTGATCGCGCGTTCGCGTTCGAGCGCGCTGAACGCCTCGCCGCGATCGGCGACGCGGAAGCAATTGGATCGCGCGATCATCAGCTTGACCAGTGGCAGCGCGTCGACGCGCGCGGTCGAACCGCCGTTCTGCATCTCCGCCATGCGCATGAGCGCCTGCAGTTGCGGCGACAGGCCATCGGCCGGGTTGGCGGCCTTCTCCTCAACCAGCGCGGCAACGCCGAGCGGCACCTGGCATTGCGGCACGGCGGTCGTCTCGTCGACGCCGGTGCCGCCCTGCCCCAGCTTCTGGGCGTGGGCCATTGAAGGTGTGACGGCCGCGAGCGCGGCCGTCACGACGAGCATGCGGGTGCGATCAAGCACCGGCGCCCGCCTTCTTCGCATGCGCTGCGGGATCGCAGATCCCGGCACGCTCCTCGTCCGCCGCAACTTTCTTCGCGGCTTCGTCACAGTCCTTGCAGTCGGGACAGTCCGCGCAGTCCTTGCATTTGCCGTTGTGAAGCGCGTGCGCGCGATAGCGCGCCTTCTTCGCCTCGACCTCGCGCGCGGCATCGGTGCCGGCATGACTTCCGGCGAAGCTCGCCATCGCGAGCAGGACCGGCGCCGACGACTGCGCGCTGGCGGCCGACGGCAAGGCCACGGAGAGGGCGGCAAGCCCCAGCGCGGCGATCATCTTCAGTTTCATCGTGTGTACTCCTTCCCTGGCCGTTTTCAGAAGAAACCGTTGCGTCGGCCGTCGCGACGGTCATCGTGGCGGGCGCTGCTGTCGCCCAGCGCCGAGCGCCGGACCTCCAGCTCAACCCCGTCCCCCTTGCGGCGAATGCGGACATCCTGCGGGGCGATGTTGTTGCGCTTCGCCCAGCGGTCTGCGTCGGCATCCGAGCCGAACTCGCCCATTTCCTCGAAATCCCAGTTGCTCATGTCTCCTGTCCCGGTTGATCGCCGTGCCGGCGCGCGGGGGCCGGTCCTGGCGGTGCGATGCGAAATCCCCGCGCGTGGATGAAGGACAGTGTCACTGGATCGAGGCCGGTTTGGCGGCGATGCGCCGGACCACGAGATTGCTGTCGGCCCCCAGACGAAGATCGAGCGTGTGCCCGACCCGTCGCGTGAACAGCATCACGCCGGCAACCTCGTCGTGCAGCGTGCCCTTGCCGAAGAAGGTCCGAGAATCTGCCCATTCGCGGCCGTGGATGAAGCGGACGCGATATTGGCCGAGCGGGGCTGGCACGGTGACACGCTCGAAGGCGCGGACATAGACCGACAGCCGGTTCTTCGCCGTCGCCGGATCGAGCAGCTGGACGATGCTATTGTCTGCCGCACCCTGAATGGTCAGGTGGCTTCTGACGGTTCGCAGGTCGACGCTGGAGGAGACGGCGACCGTTCCCGATTCCGGAAAACCGGTGTTCGTCCCCACGATTGACGCGAACAGGCTGGAGGTTGCGCGCTTGATCTGGCCCTGCCCGGCCCAGGCCGCAAGGACCAGTGCGATGGCAACACCGACGCCCAGCGCCTGCCAGTAAGGGGCCGGCGTGAAGCGCGGGCGGGGCCGCCATCGACCGCGCTGATAATCGTGGCCCCTGTTCCTGGCTTCGAACCACGACCCTTTCGATCCGCCAGATATCCAGCTCGCGCTCCCCAGCGGCACCGATTTCCTGAACCCGAAGCGGTTCAGCTCGACCCGTGCCTTGCGATCGTTCCATTGCGTCGCACCGGGATCGAGCCCCTGCCGCTTGCGGTAGCGATCGCGCATATAGTCGCGATCATCGATGCCCATCGACCACCTCCATCGACTGCGAGGGGAGAGCCAGGGGAAACACGTCCATTCTGGACAGCATCGCGTGATCGCGCAGCGAGGCCTCGACGGCGACAACCTCGCTCGAAGTCAGTCCAGGTTCGCGTCGTACGAACAGGATGGTCGACGCCGATCCTGCCAGCCAGCGCGCGATGGAGATCCTGGGCATCAGCCGGTCGTGGTCGGCGAAAGCGTGGGTCGCTCGTCGCACGCCGGCCAGCACGGTCATTCCCCAACGCAGGGCGTGACCGTTTCCAGAATCGTGTCCCGCCGCCTCTGCGACGGCTTCCGGCGGGAGATCCCGTATCAGATCGCGGACGGCCGAAAGGGTCGCACCAGGTTCATCGCCGGCATGCTGGATCGCGCGGAGCAGCACATAGCGCGAAGCGCAGGTGTAGCCCGAGCAAACGTCAGGATCGTCGGGAAGGAACGCTTCGATCGCGGACGAGCGTGCATAGTCGCTCGGATGGTCTGCGAAGAAGTCCCAGTTGCCGCGCGCGGGGTCGATCAGCTGGTCGCGGACCTGGTCGGCGAGTTCGGCGATCGCGTCGCCATCGCCGAATACCGCGAGCCGGCCCCCGTCACCGGCGCGGACCGCTTCAAGCGCCGCTGCCGTCAGATCCGCGGTTTCGGCGATCGTGAGGGTCGCGTGCGTCGGCTCGGGTTGGCGCCGGAAGCGAAAAGGGAAACTACCGTCCACCGGGCGTACCTTGGGTTGCGGGCGGAACGAAAATTCCACCATCGGTGTGAAGCGACGCGCTGACGATTCCGCATCCGACCGCCCAGGCGAAGGTGAAAGCCGCCACCGCGGCCGCCAGGAGTCCCGCCTGACGCAACCGGCGCGTCAGCGGGACGATCATGCGTGGTGCGGTTGACCGTGGCTCCACGGGCTTCCTGCGGGCCTGATGGCCATACTCGGCCGTTCCCTCGATCGCGTCGCAGGGCGGCGTGTCGAGCCGCGAGGTCCGACCGATGCGGGGAGGCCCGTGCATATAGTCGCGGTCGGCGAGGCTCATCGTGCTGGCTCGGACCGGACCCGGAGGGCACGCAGCGCGCGGGTGAGCGGCAGGAGTAAGACGTAGGTCAGGCCGAAAATCGCGGCCATCGCAAGCGTTTCGCCGCCCCAGTCGAGCGCATCGTCGCGCCGCGCGAGCTGGCTGCATTGCGTGAGCGTATGAGTGTCGAGGTCGCAGGCGTGCCAGTGCTTGGTGGCGATCACCTGGTCCCAGGTCGGTGATGATGTGGTCATGCTCATAGCTCCAGTCCGATGTCCTTTTCGGGGTAGGGAAGTTCAGGCCCTTTGGGCTCGACCGGGACGCTGAACCGGGAGAGGTCGAGCGAGGGATCGGTGCGGATGTCGATTTTCCCGCGCGGCTCGGATCGGTCCGTACTGGGGGTGGCTTCGCCGCCAGTCTTCTCGGGTGCGCGATCGAGGTCGGGCGGCAGGGTCGGATTGAAGGTCTCGCCCGCGCCGGCTTTCGTGGCTGCGCCGGCAGCGCCGCGATCGGGGTCGATCGACAGCGCGCCGGTGGTCTCGAGCGCCGAGGTCTTGTTGCCCTCGTTGCGCTCGATCGCGGCGGTCAGCTTCTCGCGGTCGTCGGTGAACAGCTGGATGTCGTCGCGGACGCGCGTGACGGTGACGTTGAACAGCCGCTGGTTGGAGAGGTTCGATTCCCTGTGGCTCATCACCGCGATCGCGGTGTCGGTGGTGATGCCCTGCGCCGCGTGCATGTTGAGCGCGTAGGCGAGGCTGATCCGCTCCATCATCGGATCGCCCGCCTTCAGCTCGTGGAGGGTGCCGTCGCTCGCCTCCACCTTGATCCCCGACGGGTCGGCCGAGACGACGCGGGCGATATCGTTGTTGTTGAGGCCGCGGTCCTTGTCGTTCTGGGTCCAGCGGATCTTGTCGCCCTCATGCAGCTTGATCTGCTCGCGCTGGGCGAGCTGCATCGCGTCGGTCTTGTCGACCGGCGATATCTTCTGCGGATCGAAGGTCCGTACCCGGTTGCCGATCTGGACCTGAACGCGCCCCTTCGCGTCGACGCCGAGCACGTCATAGGTGCCGGGGCTGAGGCCGAGCTCGCGCATGGCATGGCGCAGGTCGATCACCTGGCCGGGCTTATAGGTATGCGCGTAGCGGAGTTCCTCGCGCGTGACGTTGACCTTGTCGAGGACCGGGGTGACGACGCCGTCCCCTTTCAACGTGCCCTCCGCGGCGAGGCCGTCCTGGATGCGCACGTTGAGCTCTGCGCGCGCGACGCGGCCCGACGAGAACATCGCGGTGGTCTCGCGCTGTTCGGGGGTTAGGCCCAGCCAGTGTTCGGCCGCGGCCTTCACATGCTCGGGGTTGGCGGTGACCTTGTCGCCGAGCATCGCCATCGCCTCGCGCACCTCGCCGCGGTTGGTCAGCGCGGCGACGGTGCGCAGCTGCTCGGTGCGCTGGCGCAGATTCTCGTCCATCCGCGCCAGCGTGATCCCGCCGGCCTGCGCGAGCGCGAACGCCTTGCCGGCGTCGACCGCGGTGATCTGCTGGCGATCGCCGATCATCAGGAAGCGATCGACGCCGAGCGCATTGGCGATGCCGACCAGGTGCTTCATCTGCTCCGAGCCGACCATCGAGGCTTCGTCGAGGATGAGCGTGGTGCCGGCGAGCGCGTCTCGCGCGCCGTCATAGCCCGCGCCCTTCCCAGCGAGCGCGTGGCGGGCATAGCTGTGGACGAACGAGGACACGGTGCGGCTCTCGATGCCGGCTTCGGCGCCGAGACGATCGGCGGTCGCCTTCATGAGCGCGAGACCGACCACCTTGCCGCCTTCCTGCTCGACATTGCGCGCGACGCTCGCCAGCATGGTCGACTTGCCGGCGCCCGAGACGCCCTGGACCGCGACGATGCGATCGGCGGAAGTGAGCGCCATCGTCGCGGCCGCCATCTGCCCTGCATTGAGTTCCTTGTCGCCCGATGCGGCGTTGATCCGCTCGATAACGGTGTCGGCGGAGACGATCACCCGCCCCTCCCCCTTGCCGCGCTCGATCTCTGCAAGGATGCCGCGCTCCGTCGCGAGCGCCTCGGGCGTCGTGACATGGGTGACGACGCTGTCGATCCGGTCATCCTTGCCCGGAATCAGCTTCTCGTTGCGGATGAGCTCGGAGACGCGCGCGTCGACATGCGCGGCGGTGACACCCTTCAGCCCGAGGTCGAGCGCGGTCCTGGTGATGTCCGGCACCGCGAACGCGGCTTCGCGTTGGGCATGGATGCGGATCGCGGAGGCGACGGCGTGCTGGGCGCGCAGATCCACCGGCGCGATGCGCAGCCGGTCGAGGCCGCTGGCGACGAGCGGATCGGCGGGTCGGAATAACTCGCCCAGGCTTTCGCGGAGATTGGCCAGGACGTCACCGAGGCGCTCCATCGGTCGTGGCTGGGCATCGAGGCCGCTGGCGCCAGCACGCTCGCGCGCGGCATCGACCAGCGCCTTGCCGTCGAACCCGAGCGCGGCCGCCCGGTCGCGCCACTTCTGACGCAGGGCATCGCGATCCTCGACGTCCAGCTTGGCGTCGCGGGTATTGTTGGTCACCTTGCGCAACGCCTCGGCGGAGGTGACACCGAGTTCGCCGGCTTTCGCCAGGATATCGGCGCGCCGCTGGCTGAAGGTGTCGATCACCTGCTTGGGCACGCCGGCGATCTCGAACTGGCCGTGCTTGCCGGTGACGCTGGTCTCGTAGCCGATCTTCGCCAGCTCGGCGCGAAACTGCGCGTGGTAGGCCGCGCCGATGGTCGTGTTGTTCTTCCACAGCTGCTGGTTGTGGAGCGCCTGCCATGCCCCGTTCGCCATCTTGGTCATGTTGGCGATCAGGACATGGATGTGGCCCTGTGGATCGAGCGCGCGACTCGTGTCGTGCTGGAACAGCGCATAGACGAGGTTGCCGGTTCGCACCGCATCCCCTGACCTGGACTGATCGTAGGTGCGGCCTTCGGCGAAGGTCTTCTCGACCCATCCCATCGTCGCCTTTACGGCGTTCATATGCGCGGTGAGGACACGGGTGTCGCCAGCGACATAGGCCATTACGCTGGCGGACTTCGGCATCGAGAAGGTCAGGTCGACACCGAGCCTGCGACCCTCGACCTGCCCGACCTTTTCGCCATCGGGCATCTCGCCGTTGAGGATCTTCTCGAAGTCTTCCTTGGTCACCTCGCCCTTGAGGCCAAGGTCGGCCGCGCCCACCCCGCCCCAGGCGGTCGCCTCGGACGAATGCTCGGCGGTGTAGTAATCGTCCTTGGCGAAATACTGCGCCGCGCCGGAGGCGGACTTGACGGAAGCGACCGACAGCATCGGCTACATCCCCATGTCCATGTCGTCATCGATCTCCGGCGAATGATCCGGGCCGTGATGACGATGGTGGTGATCGGGGTCGCGCTGCGTCGCAAACCCATCGCGCAATTCGCGGGTCGCCTGGTCCTCGTGGCGATCGGCATCACCGCGATCGGACCGGCTTTCCGGGGCATGGCGTGACGCCTCGCCGCGCGTCGGATCCACCCCGCTCTGCGGACCCGCACGGTTCTCGATCAGGGACATGCCCATGCCGCCGAGTTGGGCATCCAGACTGGATGAACCTCCCGTCACAGGCTTGGAAGGTTCGCCCCCGACCCTCGTTGCGGCATCCGACGCGCGGACGGCATCGACGCCGGTCGGGCTGCTGGCGACGCCCTTGCCGGTTATCTGATCGATCACCACCGGCAGCGACCCGGTGACCTCCATCGCCGCAGCCGCCTTTTCAGCCTCGCTACGCGGCTTCTCGGGCTGCGAGGCGGTCAGGTCCGGCTCTTGCCTTTCCTTCGCCTCCACGCCCCCCACAGGCCGTGTGGGGGTATGCTCGCGGCCACCCTCACCCCCCTCATCCGCGCCATTGTTCCGGGTGTTCTGACGACGCCGGTCTTCCGGCGAGACGTATTCGGTAGGCTTGAAGTTCTTGCGGGGCACCGCCCCCGGCGCGACCTCGGCATAGGAGCGGTATTTGAGTTCGATCCGCGCAGCAGGAAATCCATCGGGAAACTTCACGAAGCCGTGGAGCGACGGCAGGTTGTTGATGTCGTCGGGGATGACCAGCGGCTCGATCGCCGTGCGAGGCGTGAGGGTCGAGGCGTCGCGGGTGTTGTTGTAGCCGTAGCTGTAGGCCTCATCCATCTGGCGGACCTCGCGGCTGCCGATGAACTCGGAGCACTTTTCGGCTGTGGTTCGATCGGCGGTGGCGAGGATCAGCTTGGTGCGCGCAAGTCCGGTGAGCGCGGTCGCGTTCTGCAAGCCATAGGTCGCGACCAGCTTGTCGAACGAGTGGATCCCAAGGACGAACGCACCGCCGAAGTTGCGGGCCGACTGGAGGCCATGCTCGATACCAGGAAGCGCGTGAAGCGCATGGACTTCGTCAAACAGATACCAGGTCCGCAGGTCACGGGTCTTGGGCAGGCGCATGAGGTTGTTGACGGCCAGATCGATCCACAGCGTGAACAGACCGCGGGTCATCTCGAGGTCGTTGTACGAGCCGGTGATGAACATGATCGAGCCGTCGCGATTGTCGGTCGCGATCCAGTCGCGGATCGAGAAGGCGGGCGGGCCGCCCGGGACAGGGTCCGGCATGAAGCGTAGCGCCTGTCCGTTGACGTTCAGAACCGAGCGGATCGATTCCGCCATGCGGGCGGCTTTCTCGGTCGTCAGCGGGGCGGCGATGGTGTCATCGAGCTTGGCGTTGATCGACTTCAGATCGGCCTGCATCAGGTGGTGCGCGATCGCGGCGTTGTTCGCCTCACCCATCTCTTGAAGCTTCAGGCACATCTCGATGAAGAGCATCCGCGCGGCGTTCTGCCAGAACGGTTCCTTGTCGTCGGGATGCGAGGGAATGAGGGCCGATGCGGCCGAAACGAAGTCGGCATAGTTGCGGCATTCGTCGAACAGCGTCCACGGCGCGCAACGCTCGTCCATAGGGTTGAGAATGACGTCCGTTTCTGGGTTGTAGAACGTCTCCACGAACACGCCGGTCAGGTCAAAGATGACCGCGCGATGACCGCGCGCGCGAAGCTGCGAGACGTGGCTGCGCAGCTGGGTCGTCTTGCCGGTGCCGGTGGTGCCGATGAGCATGGTATGGCTCTGTTCGAGCCGCCACGGATAGGGGATGCCGGCGATCGTGTATGGAACGTGGATGCCCCGGTCGATCCGATCGAGGATCGGAGCCTTGGCGACGAGTTCGGGGACGTACGGCGGATCGTGTTCGGCGCACTCGGTGCGGAACTTGCGCCGGTTGTGGCCGCTGACAGTTTTGACGAGCACGTCACGCTCGACCAACAGGGCGCCGCGGTTGTGGCGTTCCTGGAGCATGTCGCTGCCGCGCTTGTTTGCCCACATGATGAACCACATGATGATCGGTGCTGCGATGAAGGCCGACATGACGAGTGTCGTCAGGAAGATCTTGACCGTCTTCGCCCAGGCATGAACGACATGGGGTTCGTAGGGGACGTAGCCGATCGGAACCTTGGTCACGATGCCGTTTCGCAAGGTCAGGTTGATGAGGTGGAATTTGTCCCCGCCGACCCACGTCCAGATGGCGGAATAGAGCTTCATCAGGTCGAGCTGGAACTCATGCTCGGCGAGGCCCAGCCAGACGAAGATATTGAACAGGACGATGAACGTCCCCAGCCATATCCAGATGGGCACCTGGAGGCCCGCCCAGGTCATCTTGTACTGACTGGCGAGAAGCTGCGAACCGCGGGTGAAATTGCCCGAGTTGCGGGTGATTCGCCCCCGCGCGGAATGGTGCTTTACGGTCGCCGCCTGACCGTTGAACCGGATGTCGCCGCTACGCATGGAACGTCGCCAGGCGCTCCTTCGCGGCTTCGCGAAGCTGGGGTACGACGTCGCCGTGATCGCGTGTGATAATCACGTCGATCGCCGCCTGCATGTACTCGAGAACGAGGACCGCACGGGTGATGTTGAAAGTATGCTCGGCCTCAGCGAAACGGATACCGAACATAAGCGCAGTGCGCGCGGCCTCAGACCGGGAGCACGACCGTTTCGCGGCTACACGATCAAGTGCCGCAATCTCTTCAGACGAAAGTCTGAAGGCTATCGTCGAGTTAGACATTCACCACCCACTTGAAAGTGGCTGGTGGGGTTTTCGGAGAGTGGAAAATACTACAGCCTGGTCCCGAGGTATAGAGTGAAAACGCATTCACTCTGCAAACAGGGATTTTCGCGCGTTCTCAAGCGCTTAGGGGAGAACCACCAAGGCGTTTGCAGGGGCAAACATGTTTGCCCCTGCAAACACCGGCAATTACAGACACTTAACCTGCGGCGTGCCGCGTACGGTGTGCAAATCCTTAGGGACTGTCGCGGTGGTGGTGGCATCATGGCTGGATGTCCGATCATTGGACTGGGTTCCGGGAGAGTAAGCGCCGCAGGCAGGCGACCACCGGACTGGACCGAAGGGTATTGGGCGGAGCAATCCCGCCCCACGACGGACCTGGCCGAAGGGCAGTGTCCGTCGCCTCATGCTGGTCCGGTAAAGCCGGACCAGCGAGCGATTATGAGTGTCGCTATTGTGCCGGTGGAGCGGTGCTGGCATCGTGGGAAATGGAGGCCGATCCACGATCAGAAAAGGCAGGTCATATGGCACGGAGTATCGAGCAGGAACGGGCACAGCTTGAGGCGGACGAACAGCGGCTCAACGAACGCCGCAAGCAACTGGCCGATCGTGAGCGTTCGGAGCTGCTGAAGGAGGTGGAACGGTCGGGGTTGATGAAGGCCGATCCTGCCCAGTTCAGCGCGATCATTGGAGCGATCAAGAAACTCGGGATCGCCGAGACCGTGAAGCGCCTGACCGCGTAAGCGGGTCAGCGCGAAAGCGGGCTCAAGCCCATCATGCAAATAGAAGGGGAGCTGCCGTTAGGCGCTCCCCTTTTCAATGCTTGGGCCGAGTTGGCGAAGCTTCGGTCCATTCAGGCATAAGAATGGGGAGCATCGAGGCGAAGCCCGATGCTCCCCGACGCGATGGCGACTGGAGGGAGGCTATCCCCAGACCATGCGTATCCCTTCACTGGTGTCGGCCTGAGCAGCGAGGGTGTCGAAGCGTTCGAGGTAACGACCATCGAGGCGACCAAGGTCGCGGCGAACATAGGGCTGGCCGAGTGTTTCGCGTAGTTGCCCGATGGGCATGCTGCCGCAATTATCGTCCGAAAGTCGTAGCGCGTCGAGGACGTGGAAGGCGTTGCCGTTCGCGAGATTGATCTCCGCTGCGCCGTCCGGGGTGCTGGCGACGCGCATCGTGATCGTGCGGGTCGCGTCATCGTGCCAGAAGCGCACGTTGAGGCCACGGAACTGGGCTTCCTCGACCACGGCGATGACACCCACATCGTGATCGAAGATCGCGCAGATCGACGCGAGCGACCAGGGGCAGACGCGAGCTTCGAACGAGCACGACACGAGCGGGTCATCATCCTCGTCTTCGAGCAGCTGGCCACGTTCGCGGGCGAAGGCGCGGAACGCGGCAAGCTGGCGGGCGGTGATGACGGCGGGCGCGGCGTCGGCTTTGCGATCGACGCTGAGGAAGAAGGTGATCGACATGGTCTGTCTCCCATTGGAACCATCATCTCCGGTTCCCCTCCCCCTTCCGATCCGTCAGGATCGGCATGGTCGATCATCCTGCCACGGGGTCGGTCCGCAGGACCGGGTGCCCGAGCGATGCGTAGCTGGTGCTCGCAATGCGCAGGCATTGCGGCACCGCGAGCGAGCCGGGCTTCGGTCGGACCGCGCCGGTCGATGCGTAGCGAGCGCGACACGCGGAGGCGTGGCCGCGATGCGAGCGAGACGGGCGCGGTCGATAAGCTAGCGCGATCGCCACCGCGATGCGTAGCGAACCGGCGATCCGAAGGGATCGCCGTGAAGCGAGCGAGCCGTGCCGGTCAGCTCCTGCGCGATGGCATCGGCACGGTGCGATGCGCAGCGGCAGCGCAGGCGATGCGACGGCATCGCCGCGCCCGCCAGCGAGCCGTGCCGATGCGGCAAGCGACATGCCGGGTGAGACGCGCCGGTCGATGCGTAGCGAGCGCGACATGCGCAGGCGTGGCCGCGATGCGAGCGAGACGGCGTGGCCGATCAATGGGTGCGATCGGCACGGCGCGATGCGCAGCGGCAGTGCAGGCGATGCGACGGCATCGCCGCGCCCGCCAGCGAGCCGTGCTGATGCCGCAAGCGTGACGCCGGTTGAACCGCGCCGGTCGATGCGTAGCGAGCGTGACACGCGCAGGCGTGGCCGCGATGCGAGCGAGACGGCGCGGTCGATAAGCCAACGCGATCGGCACGGCGATGCGTAGCGAACCGGCGATCCGAAGGGATCGCCGTGAAGCAAGCGAGGCGTGCCGATTGGTGTTCAACGACGATCGCCAGTCGTATCGGCCGAGGCGTAGCGCGCTGGTCATCGCATTCAGCGATGACCGCAAAGCGAGCGAGGCGATGCGACGGGTGTCGGTATCGACCCCGGCACCGGCGAGGCGTAGCTGGCAGTGGCAATGCGACGGCATTGCCCTGCCGCGAGCGAGCCGTGCCGAGCGGGCAACGTGGCGTGATCGACCGATAGGTCAGTCCCACGCGGCGCGATGGGGCTCGATGCCCCGGAGCGCCGCCCAGGGCGACGTAAAAAAGGGGAAGGACTCCGGTTGCCCGGAGCCCTTCCGTGGGTGCGTCAGGCGCGGCGGCTGCGCTGGCTCGGCTGCACCGGTGCCTGTCCGTCCTTGCGGAAGACGTGGAGCGGTACGCCGGCGGTACGCAACTTGCGAGCGAAGTCGATCTGGACGCCCGATCCTTCGCAGACGATCGCTTCGACGGGACGCAGCGAGGCGATGCGGTCGTTGCGGAGGAACCCGCCCCGGTTGCCGTGGCGCTTGTCGAGGAACATGCGCACCAGCTTGACCTCGCGCGAGGCCGCCCACGACGCTGCGATGGCGTCGGCACCCTTGTTCATGGCGGTGGTCATCAGGACCATCGACGGGATGCGACGCTTGATCTGGTCGAGGCGTTCGAAGAGCTGCTCGTGGTCGTGCCATTCCATGCCGCCCGAGAAGGCGACAATCGGGCCGCTCGGGTTGTGCTCGTCCCGACGCTTTGCCGCGCGTGCCGCCAGATAGTCGGCACCGTCGATCATCGAGGCGGTCAGCTTGGACGACACCCTGCTGCCGCGGACGGTCGAGAAGGGCCGTCCGGTCTCGACGCGATACACGTTCCCGGCGTGGTCCCGCATGCAGCGCATCGCCTCGGCGCAATTCTCGAGGGTCTGGCAGAGCAGCTGGGTCTCTTCGAGCTCCACCGCGTAGATCTCCGAGGGGTCGTAGCTGCGCACCAGGTCGCCAAGTTTCTTGGCGGCGTCATCCTCACGGCCCTCGATGCGCTTGGCCACCATGTGGAAGCTGTTGACGAAGCCCCATGCGAGGTCGGCGGCGAACTCCTCCATGCGAGTGTCGCGGAACACGTCGAACATCGTCGCCAGCATCTGCTCGACGGCGTGTGCGGCCTGCTCCGGGTCGGGCATGTCCAGCTTCTCGGCTTCGCTGACGATGGAAAGCTTCGCCATCTCGCTCGCCTCGATGAACGCCCCCTGATAGGTCTCGGTGGTGTGCTCGTCGGCGCGGCGCTCGTTGATCGCGCGGCCCATGTCGTTGAAGTTGCTGTACTTGGTCATGATAGCCTCCATGAGTTGAAAATCTCACCTTCTCTCGGTGAGGAATCTCATCCGGCATGCGGCGGTCAGGGCGGTCAGGGACGTTAACCGGGAAGCCGCGGCCCGCAGGGTCGCGGACCCCGGTTAACGCTCGCGCGCGGGGGAGCCGATTTTCTCGTGCCCTGGAGGCGGAGCGAAGCGGAGACGGAAGGGTGCGTGAAAATTGGGGGGACCGCGCGTCCTTGACGGCCCGCCAACCCCGCATGCCAGACTTCCTCATCACAGAGAGAGAAAATATTATGTTGTGGTGGGCACGCCGGGTCGGACCGAGCACGGGCGGCGGTGATGCGCCGGCACGGCGCAGCGCCGTAGAGGCAGCGCCAGTGAGCCCGAGAGGGCGAACCAGCTGCCGTCGCCCGCGCGCAGGACGCCCGGCGCCGGCATAGGGATCGTCACCCGCAGGGCGGAGACCCCGCCAGGGGGCTCCGTGAGGCCCGCCAGGGCCGAATAGAGCCCGGTGCCGCCCACAAGGCGGGACGCCCCGCCCTGCTCTCCTACGACGCTCTCGCAGCCATCACAGCAGGCACAGCAGCACAGCAGCACAGCAGGATCAGTCCCAATCATACTGACCGCCGTCATCCCCGATATCATAATCCGGCATTTCCTGGATTCCCGGATCATCCGGGTCGCGGTTGGCATCGGCGTCATCGCCGTGCGGGTCGGTGATTTCCGGCTCGACCGCGCTGTCATCGTCTAGCCAGCAGGAACGCGGACACTGGAGCAGCTGGTGACCACGATGGACGAAGGGCTGGCCGTTCATCAGGATGGGTCGCTCGGCGAGACGCCGGCAGGGTTCATTGCGACGGTTGCGGAAGCCGCACGGCACCGCCAGCGGGGCGAGCGCGACGGCATTGCCGTCGTGGTCGCCGCCGGCGGGTGCCGGCTCGTCGACCCGAGCGACCGGGTCCGGTGCCGCAGGTATCGGCTCGGGCGCGAACGGGTCGCCGTCGAACATGTCGCGCTGGACGGTCATGGTGCCGGACCTTTCAGGTGAGCGCGCGCTGGCGCAAGGCCGCGGTGCGAAGCACCGTGGGCGAGGCGTCCTGCGCGGGCGATGATGAAGCATGCGCGAAGGGCGACGCCCGCAGGCGCCGCCCGGTTCGCTGGCCGGTCAGTAGAACTCGGCGCGATCGGCGATGATCTCGCAGCCGTAGCGGTCGTTGCCGTCGCTGTCCTGCCAGCGGGTGTAGTGCAGGCGTCCCTCGATGGCGATGAGGTCGCCCTTCTTGCGGTTGCCGGCGATCGCCTTGGCGAGGCCGTTGAAGCAGGTGACCTTGTGGTATTCGGTCTCCTTGACGGTGAAGCCGTCGTCGCCTTTGTAGGTGTGGCCGTCCTTGTTGAGCTTCGGGCGATCGGTCGCCACGAAGATGGTCGCGACGCTGGTGGCGCGATTGACTTCGCGCAGTTCGGGGGTGCGGGTCAGGCGGCCGACGAGGTTCACGTTGTTCATGGCATTGCCTCCTTGGGTTGGTCGGCGGTCCGTCCGCCGGTGTCACCTGAAGGGCGTCGCGGTTCGGGGCGTCGCACCGGAGGGCGAGCTGGGCCGGCGCGCAGGCGGCGGGCCTGGTCGACCGGAGGGGAACCCCTTTTGCAGGGGTGGTGCGGGCAGCCGCGCGAAGCGCGGCAACACGGCCCTGCCAAAGGGGTTGCGAGGCCCCGGGGCGCGGCGCAGGTGACACGAAACGGCGGATGGGCCGTCGATCAGCCCAAGGTTCCCGCAGGCATTGCCATGGACAAACCTCGTGAACCGCTCATGTCGGTCGCCTGACCCGTACCCCCGAACGACCCGGCGCGAAGGCAGGCGTGCCGCCAGCGTCGCTCGCTGACCGACGTGGTGCCGCTCCGAAGCTCGACAAGGACGGCCGCGCCCGGGCGACGACGCACCGGCAAGGAGACCGGATGCCGCAAGGTCGCCCGACGGCCGACCCTCGCCAGGGCGATCGCCGGCAACCGCATCGGACCTGGGCGTCCTCATCGCCATCGGGGTTAAACGCCTGCCGATACCCGCTGGCAGGACAGCGACGGCTTTACGCGCCGCCCGGCTGCGAGATCATCGCCGATTGTGATGATCTATCCGTCCGGTCAGCGAATCGGGCGGCGTCTGCGGGCGTCGTCCTTCGGGTTGGCGAGGATCGATCGCCTACTCGGTTCGCCGGGTGGGGGTGATCCGATGCTCGACGATCAGCGCCGCGACACGTTGTACGATGCGGCTCGGCACCTCGGCGATGATGGTGCTACCGTCGTTACCGGCGCGAACGTCGGGTCCGACCCATGCGAAATCGTTCACGTCGTCCCACACGATGCGTGATCGGTCATCGAGGCCGAAGGCCTCAATGAATCGCGGCGGCAGAGGGACGGATGCAGCCGGTGAATAATCGCGCGTCGTCAGTGGCACCATCAGGACACGGAGCCTTCCGGCTGAGCGATAGCTGCCAACCACCATGCAGGGGCGGAGTTTCGAGCCGTCCTCGTCGCCCCGGTTATGTTCATGCCGCCAGAGGTAGAAATACCAGATCAGGTCACCGGCTTGCGGTTCAATCGACGTACTGATCGTTCTGGACGGACCCGGCGCTGGGCGTCGCGGTCCTGATGGCGTGGATGGCTTCATCGCTCAACTCCTGCGGCGAGAGCGCGAGGTGATCGAGGCGGGACAAGCGTTCGAACTCGGAGGCGGGTAGCATGACCACGCGGGCAGCGCCGTTGCGCTCGATCGCGATCGGATGCGTCATCGCCTCGTCGTAATAGAAGCCGAACCGCTTCGACACGTCGGTCGATCTGGCCTTTTCGATTGTAGGGGTCATGGTTTCCCTCATCTTTCGTTACGCGGCCGGGGATCGATTAAGCCCTGCGTCCGTCCAGGATGGGACCCTCATCTGGTCCTGCCAATGTTGTAACGGCCATCTTTCTGTTACATGGGAATCCGTATCTTCCGTAAAACGGAAGATAATCCGTACACCACGGACCGCGCGGCTGCAACAGGCACTAACGGCAACAGGGACCGCTTCGGCGATGAAGCGATCCCCGTCGAGGTGGCGATACGGGCGACGCGTCAGCGCCGCCCGATGCCGGTCAGACCCTCTCGTCGACCGGCGCGGTGCTGGCACCCAGCCCGTCTCCGGTGTCATCGCCTGCGCCCGAGGTCGCCACGTCACGGCCATCGGCGGTGAAAGGCAGCGCGGGTTCGCCATCGTCCGCCTTGACCCCGAGCGCGGCACCGACGTCGCGGCGCTTCTGGGCGCGCTGCCACACGACGTTGTACGAGCCGTCGTCCTGGCGGAAGGCCGAGACCTGGAGCGGCGCGGCGAGCGACGGATCGTCGATGCGGCCGTTGAGGAACGCCTCGCCGGTGTTGTTGGAGGTGAGTTCGAAGAACGCCCCGACCTGCACCCACGTCCGGCCCGGGGTGAGCGCATGGATCTCGTAGCGCGGGGCGCGCGGATTGGACGACTGGACCGGCTTCAGCGCGATCGTCATCGCGACCGCGAGGGTGGAAATGCGGCCCATGAAGATGCCCGCGTCGTTCTGCTTGATCTGACCGATGTTCATGACGTGTCTCCTGATGTCGTGCTGGACCCCATGTCCTCGACACCGATCTTCAATCCTCCTCCCCTCCCCGGCCCTTCGGCCGGGCAGGGCGCGATGAGCGCCCCTCACCGACCGCGTTCTTCACGCGGACGGTGGTGCGTGCGGGACGCGGATCGGGCTAGGTCAGGAGGATGCGCCGATGGCGCTGTTAGCTATCGGTCTCAGGCTTTCCCGGGACGATGGAGAGCGCAGGCGGTTTGAAGCCACCCAACCGGAAGTGCTCACCGATCGCGGCGAGGTCACCTAGAGCATTGTATTCCTGAAGCGTCAGCACGACGCTTTCGTTGTCGTCGGCCGAGAATATCGCGCGCGGACCATGACCTGGCCAGACCCGAACTTCGGGCGAGAACGACCCGGGCGAGCCTCCCGACCACGTCCTGAACGGAAGGTCGTTGGTGCAGCAGAAGTCCTCGATATCCTCGATATTGCCGTCCTGGACCTCGTGAGCATGGAGGCGCAGGGGTTCGCCGGATGTAACGGATTCAAGCGGTTCTCCCCCCCATTCGGTCGAGAGGCCGTAGAAATCGGCGAGTTTGTACAGTTCGGGCAGTCGATCGGCGGGAAGTTTCCCTCCGATCGTAATGGAGACGGAAACGCGGTCGGCCATGTCGGGACCTCGGGATGAAGTGGACGAGCCGGTCCCGCGAGCGGTGTCATCACCATTCGCCCGGCTATCCATTCAGCACCCCCTTCCCTTGAGCGTGGCCCAGGTTCGAACTGCGATAACCTGTGCTTATAGGGCGATAAAGCGAAGGAATAGCTAAATTATCGATCCGATACGGTGTTGAATCGGGACTGGAGCCCATGAAGCAAAAAAAGGGCGACGCCGTGTGCCGGCGTCGCCCCGAGTTTCGGCGTGCGGGAGCGAAAGGGGGCGCGCCCGTGCGCCATGCGGTGCCGTGAGGGAGTGCACGGCACCGGGGGTGGATCAGGCGTCCTCGGCGACGCGCTGGCGGCGACCGCGGCCCTTGCCGACCGGCTCCTCGACCGGGGCGGTGGTTTCGCCCAGTCCGGTGTCGGTGGCGGCCGCATCGGGGCCGGGACCGTTGTCGACCGGGCCGCCATCGGCGCCGAACGGCGGCGACAGATCGTCATCCGCCTTGACGCCGAGCGCGGCACCGACGTCGCGGCGCTTCTGGGCGCGCTGCCAGACGACGTTGTACGAGCCGTCGTCCTGGCGGAAGGCCGAGACCTGCAGCGGCGCGGCGAGCGACGGATCGTCGATGCGACCGTTGAGGAACGCCTCGCCGGTGTTGTTCGAGGTGAGTTCGAAGAACGCCCCGACCTGCACCCACGTCCGGCCCGGGGTGAGCGCGTGGATCTCGTAGCGCGGCGCGCGCGGGTTGGACGACTGGACGGGCTTCAGTGCGATCGTCATCGCGACGGCGAGTGTGGAAATGCGGCCCATGAAAATGCCCGCGTCGTTCTGCTTGATCTGACCGATGTTCATCGTAACGTCTCCTGATGTCGTGCTGGACCCGATGTCCTCGACACCGATCTTCAATCCTCCTCCCCTCCCCGGCCCTTCGGCCGGGCAGGGCGCGATGAGCGCCCCTCACCGACCGCGTCTTCACGCGGACGGTGGATCGTGCGGGACGCGGACCGGGCCTGCCGATCATCGGCCGATCTTGTCGGTCAGGGCGGTGCCGATATCGGCGTGTGCCGCGGCGAGCGCGCCGATCGCGCGGCTGACGACGTCGGTCGCCTCGTCGCTCGGATCGATGCACCAGCATTTGCCGGCGTGGCGGATGTCGATCAGCCGGTCGGATTTGTTGTCGATCCCGAAGGTGTAGCCGTGACGCTGGTCTAAGCCGGCGACGGTGACGTCGGTCGTTTTGGCCTTGATCGTGACGACGGGCGCGACCGCGGGGGTCAGCAGCACGGTATCGCGCGGCGTTTGCGCCTGTGGGACCAGCGCGGGTGCGGGCGGCTTGCCGAGCGACGGCATCTTCGGGATCGGCACGAGGCCGTTCACGGCGTCCTGCGCCATGTCGGCCGCCATCGCGGTCGCCATGAAGATGGCGGTGCGCGCCAGATCCTGGGCGATGGCCTCGCGGTGCGGCTCGGTCAGCGTGGGGAGGAGGTGGCAGAGTTTGGTGTCGAGCGCGAAGGCGACGGGCTCGGCGTTGGGATCGATGCACATGATCGTGACCTTTCGGCAAAATGCCCGGACCCCATGTCCAGGATGCCGATCCGGTCCCTCTCTCCTTCCGGCGCAGCCGGTGCCGGCATCGTCGCGAGGCGATGCCGTGCCGTTCAGCGAGGCGGTCGCGGATGTCGCATGAGGCGCTTCCGGGCGGCCGACAGATGATCGATCGAGCGTTGCAGGAAGAAGGCGTGCGCGCTGTCGGATTCGAGTGTCCCCAACCGGCGTTCGAGCGCCGTGATACGGTGGTCGATCGCATCGATCGTCAGCATGATATCGTCGAACGAGAGCGCGACGACGGTCTGCGGATAGGGATAGGGCAGCGCCGGCGCGACGAAGGCGAGGAAATGCGGCTGCACGGGCAGGTGGTGTAGCAGGGCGATCGCGACCGCGCGGCGGATCTGGCAGGCGTCGTGAACGAGTTCCGTCAGTAGCGTGTCCATCGCCATCGGGCGGACAATCCTCAGCGCGCCGGGGTCGAGGGTAACGGCGATCGGATCGGTCGAGGCGAGGCCGATCACGCCTTCCGACAGGATGGCGAGAACGTCTCCTTTCTCGATGCAGGGACCGTCATCGAGACAGGCGTCATGCGCGGCCTCGCTGGTGTCGAAATAATGGACGCGATACATGGGCTGGTCCCTTTCTGCTGGGTCAGGAATATTCCGGGCGACGTGCGGGAAACCGCGTGGGCGGGAGGCCGGAGAAGCTGAAGGCGCGGAAGCGTCCGCCGGTGTAGGCAGCCGAATCCACCGGCGGGCGATGCCGCTGCAGGCGCTCGAGCAGCCGGTTGGCGCGGCGCATCGCCGCGATCGCGGCCTCGTCGTGGTAATGGAGGGCGATCACGCGGACGAAGGTGCCGGTGTCGTACCACCATCCCCCTTCCTCGGGGCCGCCCCAGGCACGGTCGATTTCGTAGAAGGCGAGGATGCTGCGCATGGGGTCGGCTCCGGTTGTCACCGGGTCGGATGATCCTCCCGGTTCATAACAGCCGGTCCCCCTTCCCCTTCCTCAGACGTCCGGTGCTTCGTCGGGACGCTGGTGGCGCAGCGCACGCGCGAGCGCCCGCTTGCGGGCGGTCGCCGCGGCGCGCGACGGATAGGCGCCCGAGAGGCGAGAGGGGTGTGACAAGCTGTTGTCGAACACGACCCAGCCCGTTGCGGTATGGGCGACGTGCATCCCGTCGCTGCGCGAGGGGGTGGTCATGACGGGCGCGCCCGCCTGATCGCGGCCTCGGCGATGAGCTGGCCGGCAAGCGTGTTGCGATGCGACGCGATCCGGCTGTCGGGCGCAGCCACGACTTCGGCCGCGCGTGTCAGCAGCGCAGCGAGGTCAATGTCCGACATCGGCGCCGGGTTGGTCGCGGATCGCGCGGGTTCTTCCCCGGCCTTGTCGAGCATCAGCACGAGGATCGAGGGCTTGATCTCTTCGTCGAGCGGTCGACTGTCGGCGACGAACTTGCCGCCACGCGTGATCGCGAACGCGTTGAAGGTGGGTGATACCCCGTTATCGGCGTTGGGGATCGTGGTGCCGCGGTCGTGGAACTGGATGTCGATGAAGCGGGGCGGGCCACCATAAGTGGATTCGAGAAAGCAGAAGGTGACGCGGCGACCCTCGCTGGTCTTCGCCGTGATCGTGAACGCGCCGTCGGGCACGTCGATTGGTTTGTGCGGCACGTCGTTGTAGCCGGCGAAGCCCGCGGCGATCGCGTCGGCGCGCGTCATGACGGGGAGATCGGTGATATCGGGCATGATGAAAGCTCCTTGCTCTGGATCAGGCGGCACGCTTCAGCGCGATCAGGTCGGAAAAGCGGTCTCGCACCGCGCCGGCATTGGGATAGAGATCGGCGAGACCGTGCCGCGAGAGGATCGGTGCGCGGGACGCGGCGATGATGCCGGCCTCCTCGATGGTGGGAATGCGCGGCGGCCAGCCTTTGACGTAGCGCAGGTCGGGCGGCATCGCGGCTTCGAGCCGTCGCCGCTCGGCGGCATCGGCCTTGGCGAGGGAAATCCGGTTCCTCAAATTACCCGGTATGTGACGCGGTGCGACGTCGGCGAGCCAGCGTGCGGGCTGGAACGAGAAGGTTGAGGTCGCCTCGAGGCCGACCAGGTGGAGCAGCGCGGGACGGTTCGCCGGTGCCGAAGCCGATGCCTGGGCGTCGCCGAGCGATTGAAGGACGCAAAAGCGGCACGACAGTCGTGACGATTGGTAGCAGGTGTAGGCGACGTGCAGCGGGATGCCGAGCGTATCGTGCGCGGCGAAGACCTGCGGCGTCGTCCAGTGTGCGATCGGGTTCCACAGCATCATCGCGGTCCCGTGGGGATTGCCGGCGGCGGCGTAGCGGGTGTCCGCTTTCCATTCGGGGGTGCTCGCTCGCGCGATGCTCTCGTCGCGGCGCAGCCCCAGCACGTTGATGACAATCTGACCGCGCAGCAGCCGCGCCAGATGCGGCCCGATCACATGGGCCTTCATCTCCGACGTGCAAAAGCGCAGCGCGGAGGATGACCAGGGGCCGATCAGATTGTAGGTTTCGAGCGCCTCGTAGCGCGCCTTGCCGTTGGCGAAGCGCGTGGCCCAGCGGTCGAACAGGTCCCCGGCGCTGCGCCGGACGATCGTCAGCGGCACGCCGGCGCGGGTCGCGAGATCCTCGACCGTGGCGGGCGTTTCGTCCCATTCGGCACGGCCGAGGTCGGCGTGAATGGCGATACGCCGCTCGCGCGGATGGCCGAGCGCATCGAGGATCAGGTTGACCGCGAACATCGCGGCCGAGCTGTCCTTGCCGCCCGAGAGGTTGAAGACGATCCATGCGCCGCGTTCGACCGCGTCGAGGATGGCGGGCGGCAGGGCGAGGGCCGGAAGGCCGGCGACCAGGCCGCGTCCGATGTCGATGAACATGGCCGTTCAGGCCGCGAGCGGCGCTGGCAGCGCCAGCCACTCGGGTTCGTCGTTGGCGATGACCGGATCGTGTGCGCGGGCCTCGGCTTTCGAGAACACGGTCGCGCTGGCGAGTGCCCCGAAGCCGTCGTCGTTGTTCCAGAAGACGGCGTGGCCGTTCTGGTCGCGCGAGGCGAGCACGAAACCGAAGCGACCCTCGTGACCATGGGTGTCGGGATCGGCTGCGGCGCTGCGCGCGGCGCGATCGAGGATGTCCTGGGTGCTGTGGAACGTCAGCCCCGCGTCGGTAATGATGACGCAGCCGCCTCCGAACTCGCCGGGGCGCAGCCGGTCGCAGTCGGAGATCCATGCGAACCCGCAGGGGAGCGCGGACTTGCAAGCGCGGAAGATGAGCTGGGCGACCTGTTCGACGCCGAATTGATCGCCGCTGAAGAATACGCGCGCGTTCCCGTCTTCGCCTTTCCAGTCGATGTCGATCGCGCAGTCGAGATAAGGGAAATGCCAATCGTCGAATATCTCGAGGAAGCTTTCGAACTTCATCGGCCCCTTCGCCGGGAACACGGCGTGAAACGCGGGATCGAGCGCGTCATATTCGTGGGCGAGGTCGGCATCGTCGCCGTTGGTGTCGAGGATATCGACTGCCTGTTCGGCAATGGTTAGCAACGCCGCGTCGGCGTGGCTCATGGTCAGCGTGAACGCGGCCTTGGTGTAGGTGTTCGCCATGGGAATGCTCCGAAATGATGGGAAATCGCTCTGTGCGGTCGCGCTCAGGCGTCCGCGGCCTCGGCGAGACGCGCGTTGGCGGCCGCGGCCTCGGCGGGGTAAGCCTGCGTGAGATTGCCGTGCAGGACCGCGAAATCCGGGATCGGGAAAAGACCGTTCGGCCCGGGCCGGGTAATCAGCAGCGCGCTGATGACGGCATCGGCCGGATCGGCATGGACGATGGTGGGCGTCTCGCCGTTATACTCGACCGGCGCGGTGAAGCCCGCCTCGCGCCAGGTGGCGAGTCCCTCCTCGACGCGTGTCGCATAGTCGGCGACGGCCTCGTCGAGCTCGTTCTCGATATGGAGGACGAGTTCGACATAGCGACCGAAATCGTGTTGGTTGGACAGGCCGGCGAGGCGGCATCCCGGGGGCGGCGGGCCGTAGCGTGCGATCAGCGCGGACTTGTAGACCGCGATTTCGAGGCGGTTGAGGCTGTCGAAGTTGGGCGACTGGCCGAGTTGCGCGCAATCCTCCTCGGCGGGACCGGCACCGAGATCGATAAAATATGGCATGGGGCTCTCCGTCGATCGTCATTGATCGACGCGCCCCATCCCCCTCCCCTTTCTTGTCGGGTACTCAGTCGCCGAAGAAGCGGCGCTTGATGGCGATCTGCGCCTCGCCATCGGACTGGCCGAGGGTCATCAGCCGGTCGGTCTCGAGCGTGATCGCGAGATCGGCGGGAAGATCGGCCCAGCGTGAGGCGATGGTGACCGCGGCGGCCGCTGTGGTCAGCTCGCCGGGGTGCGCGCCATGCCATGCGACGGTTTCGTCCTCACCCGTGAGATGCGGGTGCGGGCGCAGCACCTGGACGAAGAAGGTGCCAAGCGGGCGGTCCCACCCGATGCTGACGCTGGTGCCGGGTTCGATACCGGGAAACTGGTGGCGGCTCATGGCGATCCTTTCAGGGTCAGTGCAGCGAGATCCACTCGGCGTGCCAGGGGCGCGGGTGCGGGTAGAAGCGAAGAACGCCTGGAACATCGGTTTCGCCGCTGGCGAGGCGTTCTTCCAGCCAGAGGATGTAGAGCGTGGCGTCGGCGAGATCGCCGGCGAGCAGATCGTCGAGCATCGCGGCCTCGCGCGCGGTCTGTTCGTCGAGCGCGGACCAGTCCAGCGCATCGAGGAAACGGTCGCGTCGATCGGTGTAGCGCGCGATGCGGGCAGCGTCGGCCTGGACGCTGGCGATGGCGAGATGGATATCCACGGGCGGTGCTCCTTCCGGCATGTCGGTGACATGCCGCCCGCTCCCGCTCCCCTTCCCTCGCGCCGCTGGCGCGGGGATCATGCCGCGAGGATTTCGCGGATCGCGTCGCTCCGGCGCGGATAGGCAAGCCGGGGCAGATCGCGCGCGGTGCGCCGGGCGTCGCGCGTCAGCTCGAAGCAATAGGTGAACAGCGGGCTTTGCCGGTGCGGGCGGAGCAGATTGTCGGCACGGAGCCGCGCGAGCCAGTCGGCGGGGTGTTCGTGCGCCTCCGGCCTCGGCGCACCGAGCCGCACCAGCTGGTCGATCGCCCCGGCATGGCCGGATTCGAGGTTGCGGATCTTCGACAGCGTTCTCTCCGAGATCGTCTCGCCGGCGATGCGCAGCACCGTCCGCGGCCTCGTGCGGCCGCGATAGGCGCCCGACAGCGCGGCATAGACGACGCCGCAATGGCCGAAGGCGGGATCGGAGAAGCTGACGACAGCGTCGATCCGGGGCTTGGCGAGGCGCAAGAGGCGGAAGGCGCGCGACGTGAAGAAGCTTTCGCCGTTCGCGGCGACCGAGGGCAGGCAGATGAGCCGTTGCAGTACGCAGCCCCGAGCGGGATCGGCATAGCCGGTGTGCCGGGTGATGACCGCGCCGGTCGCCGGCACGCCGAACACGATGAGACCGACCAACGCGGATCTGCCCGGGTCGCCCGGACCGAACAGCCCGCAGGCGAGCTGGGCGGCGGGATAGCGCGGGAGGTAATGATGGTCGGCGAGGAATGCGCGGGCAGTATCATGGGCGACGACATCGACGGCGTAGCGGCGCGGGTCGATCACGCTGTCGCCGGC
Source organism: Sphingomonas sp. OV641 (assembly GCF_900109205.1). NCBI lineage: Bacteria > Pseudomonadati > Pseudomonadota > Alphaproteobacteria > Sphingomonadales > Sphingomonadaceae > Sphingomonas > Sphingomonas sp. OV641. The sequence goes on from NZ_FNZB01000006.1 coordinate 27,647, forward strand.
AACGAACAAGCTGCGCCGGTCGCGCCAGCGCTGGGAGCGGTCGGTGAGCATGGTTACCTCCGTCAGGCCGCGTCGGCGTAGATCTCGGCCGCCCAGGTCTCGATCCATCCGGTGGTGATCTCATCGTGATCAAGATCGCCGCTCTCGATCAGGGCGCGGATCTCGGCGCGAGCCTGCGCGATCGCGCGTTCCCAGGGGTCGGCGGTTGGTGGCGGTGGAGTAGACGCCGCGGCCTCGGGCAGGTGTCGCGGTGTTTCGAGCGTTCGCGCGCATTGCGTGCGATACCAGCGTTCCATGAAGTCGGCGCCGAGCGCGTCCGTCTTGGCGATGCGATGCCTGAGCGCGTGCTGTCGCACGCCTACGCCCCATCCCTGGCTGTCTATCGAGGCGATCCAGCGTGCGAACGGCGTGAGGTACGGCAGGGCATCGCCTTTCACCCCGAAGAGGTGCGCCTTGACGCCGATCGGCAGGATGCGGGTCAGCCGCTCGACGACGGCGATCAGCCCTTCGGGACCGTGGATCGGTCGCCGGCACATGCTGCCGATGCCGACGACGGTGCCGGGCAGGATCAGACCGCCGATCGCGTCGAGTGAACGGACGTAGTCGTCGGGCACGCGGCCCTGCAGCACGGGCATCAGCCGGTCGCGGATGGCCAAGTCGTCGGCGCGGGCAAAGCATTCTCGGTTGGTGGCGGTGGTGCGCGCGATGCGGTCGAGCACTTCCTCGCGGTCGTGGGCAACGCCCTCTTCGCAGCAGTAATCGGCCGACGAGATGCGCCGGAACGGCCATGACGCGGCGAGTGCCATGTAATCGGCGATGCTCCAGGGAAGTCCGCGATAGCGGACCATCATGGTGTAACCGGCGGAATCTAGGTCGACACTGGCGAGCGGTGCCGCATTGGCAAGCGTGCCGGTGCGCCATCCCGACCACTCGCGCCAGCCATCGGCCTTGCGCCAGCGCGACAGACAATTGGCCGAGATCAGCACCGGCGCTTGCAGCATGACCGCGCGCTGAAGGATAGGCCCGTTTGCGAGATGCGGCAGGCCGAGGATGATTTGGATCGCCATCGTCTAGCTGCCAGCTAGCGGATAGCTGGCGGTCATCCTGACAGCAGACATCACATATCCTCGTGCAGCATGAGCGTGAGAACGCGGCGCGTGATGCTGGCGTCGGCGGGGTCTTCCGATCCCCATTCCAGCGCCACGTCATAATAATCGATACGGAAGTGTATCGTCTCCCCCGACACTTCGAACTGGCCGCGATCTCGCTCGGGGCAGTCGGCCGGGAAAGTGTAGCGGCGCAGCGCCTGCAGGACATGCGCCTGAGCAACGGCTTCCGAGGCAAGTGTACCGTTCGACAGCGCGCCGAGGCACGCGCGCGTCATGACGATCTTCGCGGTGCGGTCGAACCCCTGGCGGCAACGGTCGTTGAGCCGGGCCACGGCTTCGAGGCGCGTTTCGGTGGCGGTCGAAATCATGTGATGATCCTCCGTTTGGTCGATAGCGATGGTGGCGGGGACTTCAGGCGGCGAGCGCGTCGCTTCGTCCCCGGCCTCGTTCGGGAAAGGCCGCATGGAAGCGGTCGAGCCAGTCGCCCATCGTCGGGCGCTCGCCGAGCGGGATGACGGCCGCGACATCCTGGAACCGGATGAGGTCGAGCGGCGCATCGCGGATGATCCGGTCGATCTCGTCAGCCGGCAGGAGGTGCTCGTCGCGGATGAAGGCGGTCATCGATCCCGGGCGCGCGCGGGTCGATCTGCGCCACAGGCCCTCGACCGTGTGCAGTCGCGGGGCGGCGCGTGCCTCGACCAGCACGATGAGTCGCAGGCACCATTGCGGGAGGCCGCGGATTTCGCTCGGATGGTTGGCGATGCACAGCCAGCACGCCGATTTGGGTGGCACCGGCAGACCCTCGGCCTGGATGCGGGCGACGCAGTCGGGCCGGTCCCATCGCCATTCGCGCAAGGGGTACTCGCAGTCGTACAGCGGATCGTCGATCGACAGCGCATGGTTGGCGCGCGCGGTGTCGCGCGGTCCGGCGTCATAGCCGATCAGGCGAACGACGCGCTGCCCGCGCGCCCAAGCGTCGACCGCTGGTTGCCAGGTCGACAGGAATTTGTCCTGCGGCGCCTTCTTGTATTTGAGGCTGCAACTCGATCCGCCGAGCGACTTGCTCGGCAGCGTGGCATTGGTCAGGCACATCTCGAGGATGCCGTAATAGGGCGGCCAGTGCTTGAATCGCTTCGGGACATAGCTGACCAGCTCGAAACGGATACCGCGGTCGCGCATCCAGGGCCGGATCACGTCGAGATATTCGTAGGTCGCCGGTTTCTCGACCGAGGTATCGGCGGTCAGCACGAGGTCAGGCGCTTCGCCGCGCGCGTGCTTCTCGATCAGCAGCGCGGTGCTGTCGACGCCGATGCCGTAGGCCAGCACCACTGGTGGCGGCGGCGCCAGCGGCACGACCGGAACTGGCGCGCCGGTCATGGCGCCTCCTCCGGTTCTAGATAGGTGTCATAGGGCGCACCGGCAGACTCGATCCAGCTACCCTCCTCGTCGAGATTCTCGATCCGTGCGAGCAGCGCCGCCTTCAGCTGGCGCGCATCGACGTCGTGGCCCTTGTCGTCGTTCGAGACGAGGCTGAAGGCGAGCGTGTAGGCGTGGTTGTAGCGCGCCATGTCACGCGTCCTCCGCCGCGGCCTTGGGCGCGGCGGGAACCGCGCGGGGCGTGATCGTCACGTCGAGCCGGTCGCGATTGATGACGACGGTGACCGTCCGGTCCTCGGGGACGAGGAAATAATGCCCCGCCAGCTTGTCGCGAATGCGGTTCTCAAGCGCGGCATCGTCGCCTTCGAGCAGGCCGATGATTCGTTCGGCGGCATCGGCCTGGAAGCGCTCGAGCTGCGTATCGTAGCTGTCGGCATCGCTGTCGTCGCTGGCATAGAAGATCGCGCTTTCGAGGATGTCGGCGACGCCGAGCGCGGTGATTTCGCTGCCCCGGCGGACGAAGACGGACGTCTCGTCGACCGAGTTGCACGACCATTGGTCGGGTGCGAAGGCGACATCCGCGTCGGTCGATACCTCGATGAATGCGCCGGCGTGGCTCATCGTCGCCTCGAGCGTGATAGCCTCGACCCAACCGTTTTCCGCCTCGGCGGGCGCTTCGCGGCTGTCGGAGACGATGAAGGTGCGGTCGCCCTGGGTGACGCGGAACCGCATATCCTCGACACGGGCGAGGATATCGTACCAGCCATAGCCCTTGAACGCGTCCTGGGCCTCGACCAGCGGACCACCGAACGGATTATGCTTCGCGATCGCCGCCTGCGCGGGTTGGCCGATCAGCGCATCGAAGTCGGGCATCAGCACCATGCCGGTGTCGGTCACGCGTGCGCCGCTCTCGTAGTTGCGCGAGCTGTCGGCCGCATAGGCGGTCCATGCGAACAGATAGGGCTCGGCTTCGGGTAGTGCGATACCGAGCGAGCGCGCCTCGCGCCAGTCATGCGCCGACAGCCGGTGCGTCCCCGCGGCCTCGATCGCGCGGTAGATCGCGAGCCGGACCGCATCGCGCAGGGCGGCGATGCCGGTGTTCTCGACCACTTCCTTGCGCGCCGGGAGGACGAGCTGGATTTGCGGCGCGTCGAAGATGTCGACCCGCGCGATCCAGTGGCCGCCCCGGTCGACTTCCTGAACATACGGCAGGTCGCACGGGATGGTCAGCCCGTGGAAGTTGAGGCGTCCGTCGCGCGAGGAATAATGCGAGGGGTGTTTCTGGAACACGCCGATGCGCACGCCGTACCATTCCTCGACATGGACCGCGTCCTTCAGCCAGTCCTCCTGCGGAAGGACCGCGCCGTTCCAGGTCACGGGAACCGGATAATGTTTGGCGGCGCGGGCCACGTCGCGCTCGAGCGTCTTCAGCCACTCGTCGGGCACGCGCACGGTGATCGCGGTGCCGCGCATGATCGGATCGGGTTCGATCGCGATCGGGCGGCTCGTCTCCCACGCCGAGGCCGGGATATGCGCCATCCAGCCCTGGCGGTCGGGTTTCGAGAAGGAGCGGATGATGACGTCGCGGCCTGCGAGGCTGAACACGCCCATGCCGGCGGGATCTTCGGCGCGGCGCGTCTCGTCGGACCAGCCCGAGCGGCCGAGCGTGACGATGCTCACCGGATCGGCGATGCCGTGGCCGTCATCGGTGATGTGCAGGAAGTGCTCGGCGCCGGCGCCGTTCAGCGCGAGCGCGACGCCGGTCGCACCGGCGCGGCGCGCGTTCTGGAGGAGTTCGCAGATGACGTCGAACGCGGTATTGTTGAACAGGCGCGTGACCTTGGCGATCGTCTCGGGGGCGACCGCGGTCGCGATGGTGGCGGGAATCATGGGAGTGCGCTCCTGGAAAAGGGCTCAGGCGTCCGTCACGCCTTCCCTCCCCGCTCCCTCTCTCCTTCATCGGCGCATCGGGCCGAGCCCTGGTCAGCCTGCCTTGCCGTCGCGGAACGCGCCGACCACGGTGCCCGCGTCCCAGTGACCGCTGAGGATACCGCGACGCGGGACCGAGTTGATCGCATAGCGCCGCGCCGCGAGGAGGCGGGCACGCCGGGTGTCGCGGTCGATCGGCGCGCCGGTTGCGATATCGCGGGCGAGGCGAAGCGGCGTCATGGCTTTTCCTCATCGATTGTGCCGGGGATGGCAACATGGTCGGTGACGCCCGTTCCCGAAGGATCGAGCGCGATAATTTCGGCGAGCGTCCAGGGGGCTGCGCGGCGCGGGCGACGCGAGAAGCGAAGCTCGTGCTTTTCGGCATATTTGTGGACCGCTGGATATTTGCGGCCGATCGCTGCCGCAACATCAGGCAGCGCGACGCCGAAGTCGTGCGCGATGCGCAGCGCCCGGATCTCCTCTTCGGTCCATTTCCGGTGATAGCCGTGGACAAGGCCGAGGATGTTCGCGCGCGTGAACAGCGAAGCCTTGGTGCGACCCATCTTCGTCGCCAGGGCGTCCATCGGCATCGTGCCGTAAAGGTCGCGCAGCCTTTCCAGATCATTGTCGCTCCACGCCGGCCCGCCCCGGAACCCGTCGCGGTTGGCATGTGTGCCGCGCAACCCGAGATAGTCGGCGCGCCAGCGGATAGAGCATTTCGTGCGGCCGAGCCTGGTCGTGAGCGGGGTCAGGCTTGCCCCGTCGGCATAGGCGCGGATGAGCAGTGTGTCTTCGTCAGGGGTCCAGTTGCGGCCCCATCCCCGGCCATAGCCGAGCTTGCGCAGGTGCGGCCCGAAGCCAGCCTTGGTCCTGCGCGGAAAGCCCTCTGTGGCGAGAATGTCGATGATCGCGATATAACGAAGCCCCTCCCCGGCCAGCGTCAGCGCCCGCGTCGCCTCGGCCTCGGTCCAGTCAGCGGGCTTGTTGGGATGGCGCAAACCGAGCGCGTTGGCACGGGTCGCGGTGCCGGACAGCGGGCGTCCGATCAGCGTGGCGATCTGTGCGATCGGGATCGCCTGCGCGTAGCCGGCGCGCAGCTGGGCATCCTCCCAGTCGCTCCATTTTGGAGGATTTCCTTCGGTCAGCCCGAGCACGCCCGCGCGGGCATAGACGCTGGTGCAGGCGCGGCCGAGATCTCCAGCGAGATCGGCCGTGGGGCGAAGGCCATATTCGCGGGTGAGCCATGCGTCTTCGTCGGTCGACCACGGACGCGACGAATTGCGGCGCAGGCCCAGTTTGGCGATCTTGTCGCGCACGCCGGCGCGGCCGCGACCGAGCGCGGCGACGATGTCGTCGATCGCAGCGTCGTCGCAGAACATGCGTTCGACCGTGGCGATCTCGTCGGGGGTCCAGGCATCGTGCCGGAACGGCATCTCGCGCAGGCGCCCGCACGGCTCGGGCAGCTTCGGACACGCGACCAGCTCGACGATATCGGGCGCGAGGTCGGTCACAGCGACACCACGGCGACGTCGCTCAGCCGCGCGCGCAGCCGTGCATGCATGCGGGCGATGCGGTCGTCGCCCTTGGGCATGGTGTCGACCGCGGCGATCGCCGACAGGAGGTTGAGCGCGCGGTCGGTGCGCTCGGCGTCGAGCGACAGGTGCCGTGCGAGGTCGCGCGCGGTGCTGGCGTTGGGGGAGATGCGCTTCAGCGCGTCCATGATCGCGGCCGCGTCGGTCGCAGCGGGATCGAGCAGGAACGCGTCGAGCGCGCGCGTGCCCTTGAGGGCGATGGCGGGGCCGTGGTCCGCGACCTCGGCCAGGCCCGCGAGATCGAGCAGCTTCGCCGCCTCGTCGGCATCGACGGACGCGGCGGCACGCAGTTCCGGGGTCTTGCCGAGATGTTCGGTGATGGTGGGATCGATATGCGCCAGCACCGGGGTTGCCGACAGCGCCGGACCCATCGCGAAGAAATCGCCGGGGGCGAGGTTGCGCAGCAGGTCGGCGTCACGCGCGGGAAAGCCGAGCAGGTCGGCCGCGCGCGCGATGTCGCGGTCGAAGACGTTGAGCCCGACCAGCACGTTCTGCAGCTCGGACACGACCGAGGTGGAGAGCTTCGCGAGGCGCTGGGTGGCGATGACGGGGGCGAGACCGCGCTTGCGGCCGCGCGCGCACAGGTCGGTCAGGGTGGCGACGCCGAGCCGGCGGGCATCGGCATCGAGCGCGGAACCGGCGACATGCGGTGCGAGCAGATGGCCCTCGTCGATGCACACCAGCATGGTATGCGCCCAGTCCTCGCGCGGTGCGCCGACCAGGCCGGCAAAGAACGCGGCTGCCTTGATGATCCGCTGGTCGGGATCGAGGTCGGTGAGGTCGATGTGCATCGACAGCCGATGTCGCCGGCTGCGCGTCGCCGCGGCCGTCAGCCCGTCGGCGGTGAGTTCGACCGCGCGGATCGTGGTCGCGCCGATATGGCGGGCGAGGTTCTCGAATTCCCCCTCGGGGTCGACGATCGCAAGCGTCGTATAGTCGAACGCCTCCTCGATGATCCGGCGCAAGGTCCTGCTCTTGCCCGCCCCGGAGCTGCCCTGGATGAGCAGGCGTCCGGCAAGCAGGCGATCGAGGTCGAGGCTGAGCGTGCCGGTCGAATGATGGCCGAGCGGTACGCGATTGTCCGCGGCCTCGGGCGCGCGAATCGGGGTGACACAGGTCATGGCGTGGTCCTCCGGGTCAGGCGGCGTCGGCATCAGGGGGCGCCGGATCGTTGGCTGGGATGGCGGGAGCGTCGGGATCGGGAGCGGGCGCACCATCGAGCGTCCGCCATTCGAGCATGTCGTCGCTTTCGCGCTCGCAGTCCTGGCAGGTGGTGGAATCGTAGGTGCTGAGCAGCACCCAGGCCTGTTCGGGCTCATCCCAGGCCGCGACGGCGTCCTTGGTGACGTTGTCGCTGCCGCAGTCGTCGCACACCGGCTTGACCCGGGAGGCGGCAGGCGAGCACAAGCGATCCCCGGTGCAGATCGACCAGTCACCGTAGAATTTGCCGTCGTAGGGCAAGCAGTCGCCGGCGAGCTGAATGGCGTGTTCGCCGTAGCCGTCGTGGAAATGAATTTCCGAATTCGGGAAGAACTTTTCCAGGACCGCCTTCGCGCCGCGGATCTTCACCTCGCTGCCATAGGTGGTGTGGACATAGTCGAGCGGTCCGATCGCGGGGCCTTCGCAGCCCCAGTCTTCGACGTCCTCGTCGGGCGTGGCGCGGCCGTGGAACAGATAGAGATAGACGCTCATCGTGGCGGTCCTTTCAGGCGCTGGGGAGGAGGTGCGCGAGCGCGCTCGCGTCGACCTGTTTGGAGATCGGGGCGGTGCTTTCGACGCGGACCGCGTCGAGGCTCTCGAACGTCTCGGGCATCTGGCGGCGTTCGTAACGGTCCTTGTCGACGAGACCGTGGATCGGCGCGCCCTCGTGGCGCGCGAAGCCGAGCGCATCGACGCTGACGACACGGCGGAAGACGCAGCCGACCTTGCCCTCGGGCACCCAGTCCGCCCAGGAACCCGACGCCGAGACGCTCTCGTACTGGCCGATGATCACCTGATAGGCGGCGCGGCGGCGGACGACGTGGCTGTCGTGGATCGACACTTCCTCGCCGGTCAGCGCGGTCCAGCGGTCGGGATGCCAGCAGCGCACCGAACGGCGCGCGTTCTCGACCTGCAGGGCGATGCCCGGAATGGGCAGGCGGCGAAACTCGCTGCCGAAGGCGTAGAGCACCAGCGCGTAATCGACGTCTTCCTCATAGTAAGGATCGTCGCGGCGCAGCGCCTCGGGCATCGCGGCCTGGCGTTCGTCCGACAGGACATATCCGCCATGACTGGGTGTCGATACGCGCCAGATGCCGGGCAGGACCTGGTCAGCGCGGTCGGGTGCGTCCCAGGGTGTCGTCTCAGGGCGTGGGCTGGGCTGGAACCGGGTCATCTGTCGTCTCCCTCAATGGATTCGACAGATTCCCTCTCTCTCTCCTCCCCCTCGGCAGACCGGGATGATGGCGGCAGGCAGGGTCGTTCATGGTGCAGCCGTGACTGGCCGCACGGATCGCGCTCACGCGCAAAGTGTTCTCAGTCCTGATATTTCACGACAGGAGATCGATCATGGGTGAAGCAACCGACAAGCTGAAGGCGGCAGGCAACAAGCTGGCCGGCAACGTCAAGGAAAGCATCGGCAAGGCGACCGATAACGCCAGTCTCGAAGCCGAGGGCAAGGCGCAGAAGGTCAAGGGCGCCGGTCAGGACGTCAAGGGATCGGTCAAGGGCGCGCTCGGCGACGATATCTGACCCCCCCGACCTTCGATGACACGATCGGGCCGCTTCGGGCAACCGGGGCGGCCTTTTCCTTGCGCGCCGGGAATCCGGGATTTCGAGCGCCACCTTTGAAGATCGACTTGAGGCTGCGCGGGCGCTCGGCTAGCCGTGCCGCGACCACGGTCATCCAGATCGCATCGCACCCCGTGGACGGCCTCGCGCCGCGCGCCTGATTGCAGCGCAGATGCTTCAGCAGGCCGTTCGACAGCGATCGCCGTCCACCCGCGCTGCGCAGCGTGACATGGTCGAACGTCGGGTAATCGGGATGATGGCGGGCGAGGCGCCGCGGGCTCGGCAGGGGCATCCCGCATCCGGCGCACAGCGACGACTGCGCCCAGCGCAGGATCCGCCGCTGGTTTCTGGCTTGGGTGGTCGATGCCATGATGCGAGAATGGTGGCCCTGGATTAAATTCCTGCCAACGACGTCATCCGATGTGCAGCTGGTCAAGCACGGCGGTTTCGAGACTGTCGCCTTCGAGATCCTCGGCATGGATCGTCACGACGGGGGCGATCTCGCGAAGTTTCTCGACCTGGCGCAGCTTCAGCCCGAGCGCATCGGCGTCGTCGCCGGTGACGACCTCGAGCGCCGCCTCGATCACCTCGCCGGTGGTGAAATCACGCAGGTCGAGAAGGAGGTCTGGACGCATCTCGCCGATCGACGTCGCGATATCGAACAGGAGCCGCTTGAACCCGACGCCGATGCCGCGCCGGCGAAGCCGGTACTGGAGATCGAGCAGGCCGACGATCGTCTTGCGTTCGGCGAGATTGTGGATCGCGACGAAATTGGCGGGGCGCGCGATCGGCTGCGCATAGGCGCGCAGGCACGCATAGCCCTCGCGCGGGTTGTGCTCGCCGACGACGGCCAGGACCAGATACGGCGGTCCGATGTGGCGCTGGTGGACGCCGATGTGGCGGATGCGGTTCTTGACGATCAGCTCGCGCCCTTCGGCAAGCGTGATGGTCGAGCCGGAGACGTCGATCGCATACAGGAGGAGGAAGGCCTGCGGGGCGTGCTCGCTCGGCCATTTCTTCGCCGCCTCGCGCAGTTTCGCGAACACGACGCCGCGTTCATAGGGGTCGATATGGGTGTAGAGATGGCGCGCGAGCGGGATGCCCGGTGCGATCTGGACCCGCTCGGCCGCGGCGCGCATCGCCGCGAACTCGCTCGCCATCGATGTCGTGCGCGGCTCGCCGACCTCGAGTGGTTCGACGACGTTGACCTGCGCCATTTCCATCAACTGCCACAGCAGGCGCGCGAGGCGCGGGATCGCGACGCCGCGGGTGCGATCGTCGGGTTCGCTGTCATCAGGGAGCTGCGCCAGCTTCTCGGGGGCGAGCCGGTGCGCCGAGAACAGCCCGTCGGGCTCGTTGATCGTGCGCGGGGTGGTGGTCGCCTTCTCGCGGATGCGGGGCGGCGCCTGCTCCCGGAAGAACGGGCAGTCGACGTCATGTTCGGGGCGACGCTGGCGGATGCTGGTGAGCCGGCGCAGGTAATAGGTTTCGGCTTCGGAGAGATAGGCCGGCGAGAGTAGCGGCGGGTCCGTCCCCTCCCCCAGGCAGTCGCAGGCTATCCACTGGTGATGATCGCGTGCCTTGACCACCATGATGACCGAGGCGCGGTGATCGCTGTCCTCGCCTTCGCCTGTGTACCAGCGCACCAGCGCCTCGCGCACCACGTCGGGTACGGGCGAGCGCAGGGTAAGACCCCGGGTATCGCGTGGGACGAGCCACATGGTGGTGAAGCTACTCCATAATGCTTGCCTTGTCGCCTTTGTTCACGTTACGTTCAATGAACAAAGGAGCTGGCCATGAAGCGTTCGGAATTTATCGGAGAGTTCGACCTCGATGCGGTGCTCACCGAATTGTCGGTCGATCTGGATATTCGCGTTACCCGGCGCATGCTCGCGGGGGCGTGCATCGGCAGCAATCCGGAGGATGCGTATCTCTCGGCGCGCGAGTTGCGGGAATCGCTCGAATGGATCCACGAGGGCGAGAACGAGGGCAAGGTCAAGCTGACCACGATCCTCAGCACCGCGTGCGACGATTTCCAGCGGTGCCTCTATTATTGCGTCGCCGGCAAGGGCGTCGTGACCATGCTCGACGATCTCGTCTGGCTGGAGAAGCTGCTGGAGGCGCGCGGTCGCATCGCCGGGCACATCTATCGCAACAAGCTGCCGGTGAAGCCGCTGGTCAATCCGTATGTCGCGGCCGAGCCGGATGGTCCGTTGGGCCGCTTCGACCCCGCGTTCGCGATCGGCGCGTCCTGGTCGCATGACCCGGGACCCGATTACGATTCCGACGATCGTGGCCCCGGTCCGAAGCTCAAGGGCTGACGACAAAAAGAAAAGGCGGTTCGGCAAGGGAGCATGCCGGACCGCCTCTTCCAGGGGGGGATATCAGTAACGCGCCTCGCACGCGAGCCGTTCCCCGCGCCGCCAGCGCGCCGGATCGATGAATTCTCCCGCATAGGCGCCGCGGCCCGCTGATCGCGCCTGTTCGGCCGCAGCGACATAGCGCGCGGCGCGCTGCGGATCGCCGCGCAGATATTGCGTCGCCGGCACCGCCAGACCCTGCAGGATCAGTTGCTCGCCCAGGTCGTAGCCGTCGACCGTGACGATGGCGATCGGACGGCCGTAGCTGCTCGCGCCGGTCATGCGGATCGTGGCGACACTGCTCTTGAGGATACGCGAGGCGGAATCCTGCGCGAACTTGCCGCACGGATAGCAGGCACCGTCCTTCGAGCACATCTGCTTGCGCTCGAAGGCGTCGGCCCCCGACAGGCGGAAATCGACCGAGACCGTGTCGCCGTCGATCGCCCGCCCCTCGCCGGTGATCGTCGCCCCGTCGCGGCCTTGGGGTTCCCCTGCCCCGCAGGCGGCGAGCGCGGCGATGCCGAGGAGCAGGGCGCCCCTCATGCGTAGCGCAATTCGACTTCGACGTTCGGCCCGTCGACGATGACCGGGAGGACGCGGAAGGGTTGCAGCGGATCGCCGGTGCGCACGATCGAGACCTGGCGTGCGCCGGCATCGAACATCCGCATGGCGACGCGCTGGGCATGGGCTCGGCTGCAGAGCTGCGACCGCTTCGGGCTGGGTGTGACGGGCGGATACGGGGCGGACATGGCGATGATCCTGACGTGGGGGATGTCGGCGATCAACCGAACACCGTCTTGTGGACGCGAGTTTCGGGCTTGGGCGGCACGAGTGTCCACGCCCATTTGCGAAGGTTACCGATCCGATATTTCGGGTAGCTGTTGCCGGGGATCGCGAGCGAGATCTTGCGGCCGCGCTTGTGGACGATGAACTCGTCTCCCTCATAGCCGTCAACGAAGGTGACCTTGCTCGGCAAGCGGATGTGCATGCCGTGTTCGAGCGGGCGTACCGGGGTCGCGAGCCGCTCGAGGCAGCGTCGGCGCCAGTCGAGCGCACCGGGATCGTCGGTATCGCCGAGCAGCGAGAGGATGCGCTCGGGGCATTCGGCCTCGCAAGGCCCGGCGTGTTCGGTCATATCCTTGTAGGCGAACACGAATCCGTCCTTGGCCCGCGGATTCCAGCTGACCAGGCAGACGGCCGCGAAGGCGGGTTCGTCGGTGCCGTCGGTCGACGGCACCACGGCCGCGTACCAGACCTTGTTGCGCAGGCAGGAAGAGGCGATGACGCGCAGCGCCTTGCCCTTCCCGTCGGCATCGCGGTTGTCGTAGGTGAATTGCGCGTCGAGATAGGCTTTGGGGCCTGTGTGCGGGAACATCGACGACAGCGGCATGCTTAGCCAGCCCATGATGGCGGTCCTTTCGCGTGTGTGGACGGGTGATCGATCAGCCGAACAGGCTGACCGGCTCGGCGACCGGCGGTGTGAGCCGCAATTCCTTGCGCAGCCGCACGGCGAACCGCTCGGGCGCGAGCAGGTCGCGGATCGAGGCGTAGCAGTCGCGCTCCCCGAGGTGATCGTGACGACCGCTGACGCGGCGGTAGATGACCTCGCGGTCGGCCATGGTGCCGTGGAGCGATAGCTGCATCCACAGCTCCTCGCCGTGGAGGGTGATCTCGCCGGACCGGGAGGCGTGGCTGCGGTTCGAGCGAAGGTCGTAGTGCGCGGGGTCGAGCCCCAGCGTTTCGGCGAGCCGGCGCAGCGCCTTGCGTCCGTCGCTGTGGAAGCGATCCTTGGCGGCCGCATCGTGCGCGACGCCGCGCACCGCGAGCGTCAGCAGCGCCGGGTGCTGTCGCAGCTCGGCGATACGGTCCATGCAGCGCCGCTTGAGGAGCGCGTCTTCGGACTGCCGCGCGGTGACGCTTGCGAGATGGCGGGCGAGCAGGATGACCGCGGGATCGGTCTCGAAGGCGATGCCGGCGTTGCGGCAGTCGTCGATCGCGCGGGTGATGGCGTGAAGGCTTGCTCCAATCGTGACCAGCGCGCTCGGGTCGAGCGCCTGCTGGTGGCGGAAGGCGACATCGTAGGGCATGAGCGATCTCCCGAGCGCCTCACGCGCTCAGAAATTCGCTCCCCCTCCCCTTCACGATAACCAGTTACGTAATTGCTCCGGTATTTCAGGATCGATGTCCTCGCCCGGTTGCATAGGCCGCAGACCCTGCTCCGCATCGACCGCGGCCTGCAGATGACAGGCGGCAACGGTCGCTCCGTCGTCGGTCGCGTCATAAAGCGCGAGCGCCTGCCGCATTAGCGCGAGCCGTATATTATCGCTCATGCCAGTCTCCCACTACGGTCTGCCGCCATGATTGCGTTCGGGGCAAACGAAAGCAGGCCCATAATGGTTGTAACGGCCGTGCGCTCATCGCAGCCTCCATCGGCCGACAAGGTCGACCATTGCGTCACGATAGCCCCACGCATCGGGATAGATCGCAGGCTCCTGCGCGAGCCAGGCCATGACAATTAGCATGTCCTCGGAAATGATCGCGTCGCAGTTGCTGAGGTGGAGGATGGGGAAGTGGCCGTTGTCGTCACCATTCCACCACGCCAGCAGGAAGTCCGCGACGCGCGCGGCCTGCCCGGTATCGGACGAGGCGACATCCACGAGGCGGCCGATCGCGGCGCCGACCTCGTCGAAGGCGAGTGCGCGGATGAGGGGGCGGCGTTGCGGTTGCATGGTGCGTATCCTGTCCTATCGGGTGGAAGCTGTCATGCGATCAGGATGGGGCGTGCTTCCCGGCCTGGGCGATCATCACGGCGACCGCCTCGTCGAGCGCGGCGTCATCGCCGTTGACCATGCGCGCCGACGGGGTGAGGCGTTGCACGCCGGCGAACACGATGGCGGGTGTCCTGCCCTTGAGCCGATAGCAGAACACCTGGTCGCCCTCGATCGTCACCAGCTTCGTCCGGCATTGCCGGCGCAGCCGCTTCGCCTCCTCGATCCGGGTGATGAGCGCCGCCACCTCGAATTCGAGGCAGTGCGGCATGACGCTGTCGCCGAGCCGCGAGACGGGCCGGTTGGCGGCGAGCCAGGCATCGACCGCCTGTTCGGTGACGCTGCCGACGGCATGGTAATCGTCCGCGGCGCCATGACCGCGGTTCGAGGCGAGGAAGGCGCGCTGCCCATCGATCCAGATCTCGGCCGAGTAGCAGGTCGTTTCCTCGGACAAAGCGTCGACCACCTTCAGCTTGCGCAATTCGATGTGCATGGTGCGATCTCCAGGTCATGCTGCGAGGGCTTCGGGTTGGTCGATCCCGGGCGCGCCACCCGCGGCGGCGTTATGGAGCCAGGTCACCGCCTGCTCGGCTTTCGCCGCGGCCTTGATGATCGCGCTTGAATCGCCCTTCAGGATCTTCAGCCAATGATCGACGTAGCTGGCGTGGTTGTCGTGCAGCTCGCCGGGCAGATTGAGGTCGGCGCACACCAGACACTGGCCGATGCAGGCGACCAGCTCCTCGAACGCATAGGCGTTGTCGCCGAACTTCTTGCCGAACTCGCGGTTGAGGCGCTGCGGCGCGCCCGAATAATGGACATATTCGTGCGCGAGCGTGCTGGCGTAATGATCGTCCGAGCGAAACGCGCCGCGCTGCGGTAGCTGGATATAGTCGCCGATCGGCGAATAGAATGCCTGATCGCCGCCATGCCGCACGGTCGCCGGCAGGCCTCCGAAGAAGGCATCGATCGCGGCGCGGTGCCGGCTCTCGATGCGCGGTTCGGGCGGTGCGGGCACCGGATAATAATACGCCGGGAGACCGTCGATCTGATCGACGTTGAACACCGTGTACGAGCGCAGGAACCGGATATTCTTCGTCGCCGCCTCGCCGGTGACGCGGTCCGCCTCGGTTTTCGAGAAGGTCGAATAATAGACGCTGTGCGCGCCATGCTCGCCGCGCCGTACCTGTCCGCCCAACTCGGTCGCCTGTCGGTAGGTCATCCAGTTGCGGCCAGAGAACCCCTGGGCGTCGCCGATCGCCCAGAGATAGAGCGCGTTGATGCCGGTGTAGGGCGTGCCGCAATGCCGCAGCGGTCGCCCCCCTGCCCCGGTCAGTCCCCAGGGGCGCGACCAGGGCAGGACGCCGGCTTCAAGCTTGGCGATTATGAGGTTGGTGATCTCGGCCGCGACATCGCGGCGTGGCGCAGTCGATTTGCGGTGAAAGGTCATGGGAAAGCTCCCTCGATGCGCGGGCCACGCGTGACGGTCCGCGGGTAAAAAGAAGGCGGCCGCCCCGGTGAGGGACAGCCGCCAAGGTGTGCCCGGGAGACGAACGGGCCGGGGGTATCGGGGGGCTATTCGGCCGCGATCAGCGCCTCGTCGCTGTCGATCCCGGCATCGTCGGCACCGAGATCATCGGTGTCGCCGTAGTCGTCGTCGTCGAAGCCCTCATCGCCGGGCTCGTCGTCGATTGCCTCGTCGGCACCGGCGACCGACACGAGATCGAACCGCATCGCGTCGGGCACCCAGGCCAGCGCCGCGTCCTTGGTCTCCGCCTCGGTGATCGCTTCGCCGGCGAACAGCTTCTCGCAGCTGGTCGAGATCTCGCCCTTCTTCGAGGCCATGTAGCGGGCCGCGAGCGGCGCGCCCCCGACGTTGGTGAGCAGCGCCAGCAGCGTACCCTTCGACACGCGGTCGAAGAAGTTCGCCGAGGTAGGGCGCCACCATTTGGCGGGTTCGATCTCGAGGATCGAGGCGAGCCGCGCATGGAGCGGGTTGGTGGTGACCGAGCTGTAATCGGGCTTGGCCTCGAGCGAGGTCGCCACCACGACCGCGAGCCAGGCCGCCTTGGCGTCGTCGCTGAGCGCGCGGAACGCCTCGAACCGCTCGACCGGGTTCGACCCTTCCGTCCACGACGTGTCGAGACCCTCGCGGGCTTCGGCGATCGCGACCTGCGCCTGCGTGGCGGGCTGATCCTTGGGCATCTGCGGGTCCTGCGGACGCCCTGCCCGAACCGTCGTCCCGTAGCGGCCGTAGCCGTGGCTGGGGTCGGCGAGGCAGAACAGCATATAGTCGAGCGCGAGCCCCGGATCGCCGAGGATCGAGGCGGCGAGGATGTCGCGGCGCTGGACCGCCAGTTCGTCATGGAGCCGCGCGCTGAGCGGCTTGCCGCCAGGAGCGACCGCCTCGGGCGGCAGGTCGGCGGTGCGACGCGACGACGGCGACGACGGCAGCGGCCGATCGTCCCCGGGCAGGCGGATCGGCGTTTCGCTGTAATAGGTCGTGTCGAGCGTCATCTTGCCGTCGCGGCCGAGCGTCAGGAAGACGCCGACCTGGCCCTTGACCTCGTCGGTCAGCTCGGGCGCCTTGTCGTGGATCGCCTGATATTCCTCGCGCAGCCGATCCGATTCCGCATCGAGCGCGGCATAGGTGTCGTCATCGATACCCTCGTCCTCCATATCGCTCTCGATGACCTGCACGCGCTCCTCGATCTTGTCGCAGCGCGTCTGTTCCTCGTCCGTCAGCGGCGCTGCCGGCAGCGTCACGCGGTGGAGGTCGGACGTGATGCCGTAGAGGCTGGTCGTGGCGACGGGGCGCACCCATGCGACGCCCAGTTCCTCGCCGAGCCGCTTGGCCTCGGCCTCCATCAGCGAGGCAGCGAGCGTCTGCGCGAGTTCCGGGTCGGTCCAGCGGTCACCGTCCTCGCTGAACAGTTCGCGCTCGATGCGGCCGCCCGCGGCGACATAGGCATCGGCACCGACCAGGATCGCGATCGGATCCGTCGCCTTCATCGTGTCGTTGGCGATCGCGCGACGGATCTGGTCGGCGTTGACGTAGGACGAGTGACCATACTGCTCGAACACGCGCTCCTGCTTGGCCTTGTCGGCCGTCGAGCCGTAGGCCTTGGCCATCTCGTAGGAGATCTTGCCCGCGGCCAGGGCTTCGAAGATCGGTTCGGCAAGATCGGCGAGGCGCAGCCGTCCCTCGATGAAGCGGCGGGTCTGGCCAAACCGTTTGGCGACCGCGTCGACGTCACCGTCGGTCTTGAGGAAGTGCTGGAACGCGACGCATTCCTCGGCGACGGTCATCTGCTCGCGCTGGAAATTCTCGGTCAGCGACACCTCGCGCAGGTCCGCCTCGTCGCCGGTGATGATCTTGACCGGCACGTCATAGTCGGCGGCAACGATCTCGCCGGCTTCGGCCAGCATCATCGCACCGAGATAGCGGCGATCGCCGGCGATTATCTCGAACATGCCCTTCGGGCGGGCGGCGGTCACCAGCAGGTTCTGCATGATGCCGCGAGCGCGGATGCTGGCGGCCATCGCCTCGATATTCTTGGGCGGGGTGGTGCGCACGTTCTTCTCGGAACGCTTCAGCTTCGCGAGTTTGACGGTCTGGGTCATCTATCGTCTCCATGAGCGGGAAAGTGTCCGGTGCACGGGTGTTTCCCCCGACCCGGACACCCCCCCCGCTCCTTCTCCCCTCTCGTTTCCCGCTTGGGCGGGAGGGCGACTGGGGCTCGCCGACAAGCGGCTACCTTGCTGCTAGCTGGCTGTTATCGTGCCGGTCAGGCCATCAGCTTTGCGAGAACCGCATCGGCCGTCTCGACGGGGATGAAGACGCGCGTCTTGTAGGCGATGATCTCTGTGAAGCAGCCGATCGACTTGAGCCACGCGAGCTGGTCGGCCGGTGCGCCGCTGATCTCGATGCGCGGCTTGGCGTTGACGCGTACGCGCTTCACCTCGCACACGAACGGTCGCCGGATCGTGACCGTCCCGCCCTCCATCGCGGCGCGCGCGACCTCGGCCGGGCTGAGCACGTCGTTGCTGTCGAGGCCCATCTTCGAGAACAGCGCCGGCACGTCGCCCGGGAACACCATGCGCCCGAGCCAGGAGCGACCCTCGGCATCGACCACGCGGTTGACCACGAGATGGTCGCTCGGCAGCGCCGACCAGATCGGCAGCAGAAGGCCGGTCGCGAGCCGGATCGTCTCGACGTCGAGCTTGCCGCGGATCTCGTCGACCTCGGCCGACCATTCCGCCTCGAACCGTGCGCGGCTGCATTCCTCCCAGGCCGTCTCGTAGAGATCGTCGAGTGCGAGATATTCGTGCCGGGTCGGACGCATCAGTTCGATGCGCGACACCGCCACCCCGTCCTCGGTCAGCCAGGAGCGCGCGTTGGTGCGCAGCGCGACCTTGCCCGACTTGCCGTTGCGCACGAACACGGCGGTCTGGTCGGTATCGGCGATGCGCAGCACGCGCTCGAGCGACATGGGGTTGCGGCGCCGGGTCACCTCGATCGTCAGCAGGTGCGAGGTCGCCTTGCTGACCGGGTCGGTGCGCAGGATCGTATCGTCGAGCACGGTCGCGGTCTCGACCGTCATCGTCTCGACGCCGACATCGAGTGTCCCCGCCTCGCGCGCGGCCGCGACCCGTGCCTCGACCAGCGCCAGGAATTCGTCAAAGATGCAGTTCTGGAGCCCGATCGGCAGCGCCAGCAACCGGTTGAGCCAGCGCTGGATGGGCGGGAGATCCTCCTTCAACACGCCGTCGGTATCGAGCAGTTCCAGGCCGGTGCGATGCTGGAAATCGGTGAGGTTGGTGCTGGTCAGCTTCCCCGCGACGAGCAGGTGATACCAGCTGATGAGCGCCGCCTTGGCGTAGTCGCTTTCGAGATTATCGGCCGGGTCGAACAGATTCTGCCCCCCGGTCTGGCGCTGGCCGCGCGTCAGAGCGCCGAGGCTGTCTAGACGCCGCGCGATGGTCGAGGTGAACCTGAGTTCGCCCTTGCAGTCGGTCGTGACGGGCCGGAACAGGGGCGAGCAGGCCTGATGCGTGCGGTGGGTACGTCCCAGGCCCTGGATCGCGCGATCGGCCCTCCAGCCCGGCTCCAGGAGCAGATGCGCGCGTTGCTGCTGGTTCTTCGCATCGAGGCTGGCATGATAAGACCGCCCGGTCCCGCCGGCGTCGGAGAAGACCAGGATGCGCTTGGTGCCTTCCATGAAGGCGGCGGAATCGGCCTGCGTGGCGCGGGCCGAGCGCGATTCGAGCTTCTGCCCTCCCCCGCTCACCGTGATGAGGCGCTTGGTGCGCCCCGTCACCTCGGCGACCATCTCGGTGCCGAACCGGGTGATGATGGCATCGAGCACGGCCGCGATCGGCGGCAGCGCGCAAAGCTGCTCGACCAGATTGTCGCGCTCGGCTTCGGCTTCGGGGTTGGTGACCGGGTGGCCGCTCTCGTCGAACAGCGGTCGCGAGCGCACCTCGCCGGTGTCATCGCGGAAGAAGGTCATCTGCTGGACCGGGAATGCCCGCGTCAGATAGTCGATCACGGCTTCTTTGCAGTCGCAGTTTATGTCGAGCGTGGCGGCGGGAGGCGCAGGTTTCCTTCGGTTTTCCATGATTTCACTCCAGATAACTACGGTTCCGTCGACCTCAGCAAGTCGAAGGAGCCAACATGCGAACACGATCATCACTGCCGTTTCGGACTGCCCCGCTCAGGGTCGAAGACCCGCCCAGTCACGGCGCTCTTCTCACCGCATTCCTCTCCTCTCTGTCCCTCGACGAGAAGTCAGGCTGTGCGGTTCTGTATGGCGCGGCGGTCCGCCATTTCCTGCATTGGCTGGAGCGGCATAGGACCGCGATCCGCACGATTGACGATCAGGTTGTCCGGCGGTTCGAGAAGCATCGGTGCCGGTGCCACCGGTATTCGGCGCAGCAAGCGCACTACAAGGCTGACCAAGCAGCAAGGGTCAGGCGCTTCGTCCGGTTCCTCGAAGATCAAGGCTACGTCGAAGTCGACGACGGGATCGACGATCTGCCACGGCACCTCGCCGACTATTCCGATGCGATCGGCCGCCTGCAACTCGCCGAGGGACCCGTGCAGGCCTATCGGTCCGAGGCCGAGCATTTCATGGCCTGGCTTCGCATTACGCGACGCCAATGGATCGATATCGACGACACGATCATCGACCAGTACGCTGCGCATGATTGCCGATGCCCGGTATGGCGCAAGCGCGGCAAGCTGGTCGCCACGGGCACGAAGCGGCGGCGGCGATGCGCACGGCACTTCGTCGAGTTCCTGCGAGGCCGCGGTGTCATCCCATCGGTTGAATCGGTGGCTGACGATGACCCGCACATGTCGGCTTACCTCACGTGGCTCAAGCAACATCGCGGCGCCACCGATGAGACGATCCGGCGCTACCGGACCGATATCAGACGGCTCATGCCGATGCTGGGCGAGCCTTCGCAATGGGATGCCGCCGAACTCAGGAGCGCATTTCAACGACGAAGCAAGGAGACGCCGGGCTCGGCATCGCTGCTCGTCACGATAATGAGGAGCTACATCCGGTTTCTGGTCGTGCGTGGCGAGTGCCGGCCTGCATTGTTGCATGCAGTTCCATCAGTGCAGCGCTACCGCCTTTCGACGCTGCCGCGCCACGTCGACCCGGCAACGATCGAGAGGATCATTGCGGCCTGCCCGACAGATCGTCCGGTAGAAGTCCGGGACAAGGCCATCATTCTCCTGCTCGCCAGGCTCGGCCTGAGGGCTGCCGATGTTCAGGACATGCGTCTCGACGACATCGACTGGCGGTCCGGCCACCTGACGGTCAAGGGCAAGACGCGTCGACCGGACCGTCTGCCATTGCCGCAGGATGTCGGCGACGCGATCTTGGCATATCTTGCGGCAGCCCGCCCGGAGGCCGCCGAAGAGCATCTGTTCCTGCGTGCACAAGCACCGTTTCGGCCATTCCGCTCGTCCGCCGAGATCGCGGGCATCGTCGCTCGAACGCGCGACCGCGGTGGGATCGAAGGAGTGCCGACCGGGTCGCACATATTCCGGCATTCGCTTGCCACCAACCTGCTGCGCGCGGGCGCAGGCCTGGAGTCCGTTGGGACCATCCTGCGTCACAGCTCGCCTGAGACCACTGCCATCTACGCCAAGGTCGATCTGCCGATGCTCATGAAGATCGCGCAGCCATGGCCGGGAGAACCGTCATGCTGAACATGCACATTTCCAGATACGTCTCGCTCCATCGCAGCTTGGGACGGAAGTTCTCCGAACAGGAACGCTTGCTGCGCCAATACGCCGATTTCGCCGGCCGCGCCGGTGACCGGCACACCCAAGTGCAGCGCATTTACGACTGGTGCCACACGGCAAGCTCGCAGAACGTGGCCCGCCATAGGTTCGACGCCGTACGTAACTTCAGCCTTTTCGCTCATGCTGAGGATCCAGCTCACGAGGTTCCGCCTGCGGGCGTCTTCGGTCGGGGCAAGCGGCCACGCCCGACCCCGACCATCATCGAACCGGAACAGGTCCGGGCGATCATGACCGCGGTATTGGACGTTGCGCCCCAAGGCACGATCAGCCCGTACACGTATCATTATCTGTTCGGCCTGCTGGCGGCGACAGGTCTCCGGATTTCCGAGGCCCTCGCTCTTCAATGCAACGATCTGGTCGAGGATGGCCTGATCGTCCGCAACGGCAAGTTCGGCAAGCAGCGGCTGATTACCCTGCAGCCATCGACCCGTCAGGCGCTCGAAGCATATCTCGCCACCCGGGCAAGGCTTGGCGCTACGGGCAATGACCTGTTCGTGACCATTCGGGGGAGGGCACCACACAAGGTGCGCGCCCACGTGGTGTTCGTCAGGCTGGCCCGGCAGCTCGGATACCGCGGACCGACCGGAACGGCCGGGATGCGGTTACACGACCTGCGGCACACTTTCGCCGTGCGTTCCCTTGAGTCCTGTCCGCGCGACAGGGAAGCCATCGCACACCACGTGGCCGGACTCAGCGTATATCTGGGGCATGCGTCGGTCGCCAACACCTATTGGTATCTCGAGGCCACTCCGGTGCTGCTGCGCGATATTGCTGCCGCCAGCGAGCAACTTTACCGGGGAGAAGCGGCATGACGGCACTCGCTCCGCATCTCTCGATCTACCTGCGCGAACATCTGCCGCGCGAACGTGCTGTCAGTCCGCACACGGTGAAGACCTATGCCAATTGCTTCGTCCTCCTGGTCCAGTTCGCTGCCGATCGGCTGAAGCGTCGGCCGACCGATCTCGAGATCGAGGATCTCGGCACCGACATGATCATGGCCTTCCTTGACCATGTCGAGAACGGTCGCGGCAGCTGTGTTCGGACCCGCAATGGCAGGCTCGCCGCGATCCGGTCCTTCTTCCGCTACATCGAGTATCGTATTCCGGCCTGCCTAGATCAGGCCCTTCGCGTCAGATCGATCCCTACCAAGAAGACCGACAAGGCGCTGATCGACTACCTCGACCGGGCAGAGATCAAGGCTTTGCTCGACGCCCCGGATCCCCGGACACGCCTCGGCACCCGCGATCGCGCAATGCTGCATCTGGCCTATGCTGGCGGGCTGAGGGTGTCGGAACTCGTAACGCTACAACTGCGCGATTTCCCGGACCGCTCGCTTTCGACCGTGCACATCTTGGGCAAGGGTCGGCGTGAACGGGTCCTCCCGCTCTGGAAGGAGACCCAGTTCGCATTGCGCGCGTGGCTTGCGATCCGCCCCGAAGCCGAGGTCGCCGAGATATTCCTCAATGCCAACGGGCAGCCGATGACACGCGACGGGTTTGCGTTCCGTTTGGCCGAGCACGTCAAGACCGCGGCAACGAAGCAGCCGTCGATCCTTGGAAAGCGCGTGACACCGCACGTGCTGCGCCATTCCTGCGCAATGCACACGCTCGCGGCGACAGGGGACATTCGCAAAGTCGCATTGTGGCTCGGCCATGCCAGCATCCAGAGCACCGAGACCTATTTGCGCGCCGATCCCGAGGAGAAGCTGCAGATTCTCGCGGCGCACGGCGCTCCTGCCATCAAGCCCGGGCGCTTCAAGCCGCCATCCGATGCCCTGATCACGATGCTCACCGACGTTCGAAGGCGGGCCTAGCCCGGCTCCGGACAACCCCCTGGCACTCATATTATCTGGAGTGAAATCATGGAAAACCGAAGGAAACCTGCGCCTCCCGCCACCACGCTCGACATAAACTGCGACTGCAAAGAAGCCGTGTAATGTTGAGCTCAACATTAGATGTACTCGCGCGGGGAGAGATCGATGTCGAGGTCGGCGCGCTCGTCGGGCGACAGTTCGCCCAGGCGGCGGTCGAGGATCGCCTCGGCGGTGCTGACCAGCTGCAGCACGACCGACTGATCGGCCGCCAGATGCTGTTCGATCGCCGCGATGACGGTCGGGAGCTTCGCTGACAGGAGGAGCGCCCCGAAGAACCGCTGCTTGCAGCTTTCGAACCGCGAGCGCGCCGCGGCCTTCGCGCCCGAGTTGAGCGTCTTGCCCTCGTTGCCGTCGACGACGCCGGTGAGTTCGAGCGCCTTTTCAAGGCCGCGATGGATGATCGCCCAGGCATCGGCATAGGTGTCGTACACCGCGATCTGTTCAGGCGTCAGCTCGTGGCGGAGGATGTCATATTCGACCCCGGCGAAGCTCAGCGCGCGCGCGGTGTAGAGGCCGGTCGCCTTGAGATCGCGCGCGACCAGTTCCATCGCCGCGATCCCGCCCTGCCGGATCTGGGTGATGAACGCCTCGCGGTTGGCGAAGGCGGTCTCCGGCCCCCACAGGCCGAGCCGCACGGCATAGGCGAGGTTGTTCACCTCCGACGCGCCGGTCGCCGAGGCGTAGAGCACGCGGGCGTCGGGCAGGTGGTTCTGCAGGAGAACGCC
This sequence comes from Sphingomonas sp. OV641, assembly GCF_900109205.1. Lineage (NCBI taxonomy): Bacteria > Pseudomonadati > Pseudomonadota > Alphaproteobacteria > Sphingomonadales > Sphingomonadaceae > Sphingomonas > Sphingomonas sp. OV641. The sequence continues at coordinate 51,467 of NZ_FNZB01000006.1, forward strand.
GGCGATGCCCTGCTGCGAGCCCTTCTTGGTGCCCATCGACCCTTCGCCACCCGCGACGCCGCCCATCTCATGCGCCTCGTCGAACGCGATGACGCCGTCGAAGTCGGCACCGGCCCAGGCGATGATTTGATCGAGCCGGGTGGCGTCGCCGCGGTTGGAGCGCAGCGTCGGATAGGTCACGAACAGGACGCCCTCGTCCATCGTGACGGGCTCGTCGATCTTCCAGCGCGAGAGCGGCTGCACATCGGCCGCGAGACCGCCGAGCGCGGTCCAGTCGCGGATCGCGTCGGCATGGAGCGCCTCGTTCTTGCTGATCCAGATGTTCTTGCGACGACCCGCCAGCCAGTTGTCGAGGATGACGGCCGCGACCTGCCGCCCCTTCCCTGCCCCGGTGCCGTCGCCCAGGAAATAGCCCTTGCGGTACGCGCGTCCGTCGTCGGAGAGCACCAGCCCCACGCCCTCCTTGTCTGGCTTGCTCAGGCCCGGGATATACTGGGTCCAGGCATGGCCGGCGTAAACGACGGTCTCGAGCTGCGAGGAGGACAGGAGGCGTTCGGTGACGGTGCGTTCGGGCAGCGACGGAACATGGACGGGGATCGGCGCGGGGATCGAGCCCATCGCGATCGATTCCACCAGCGCGGTCGGATGCTCGCCGGCAGCGTCGAACACGATACGGCTCGGCCGATAGGGCAGATAGACGCCGGACTGCTCGGCGAGTGGCGCCGGCGTCTCGAGTACCTGGTAGCCGACCGGGAGAACCTCGTTCCTGGCGAGAGCGCGGAAGATGCGCGGGGTGGCAGCGGGCTTCGATCTCACGCTGCGCAGGAGGGACAGCCCCCCGCCCCGCTTGACCGGCGCCGGAGTGGCGGCCTCCGGGATCAGATCCTGCCGGGGCGGGATGACCAGCGCCTCGACCAGGTCGCTTACGGCGCCGCGCTGGAGCGTGACCGTCGTGGTATCACCCACCGTCTTGTCGATGACATAGAGTCGCACCGCGACTCCGGTGCCGTGCTTGCCATAGGCATGGGTCAGCCGGATCGAGGTGCGCAGCGCGACGCTCGCCAGCGTCGTCGACCAGATCGTGCCCATGCGCGCGGAGTTGAAGAACCAGTCGGGCATGATCGCGACGACGCGCCCGCCAGGCCGCACACGCTTGATCGCCGCCTGCAGGTGGCGGACCGCAGCGAGCGCGTCGGCACCGCGGCCGAGCGAGCGCGAGAAGGGCGGGTTCATCAGGATGAGGCTGGGGCGCTCCGCGGATGCCATGACGCTGGCGATCTGCGCGCCGTCGTGGCCGGTAACGCTGGCTTTCGGGAAGGTGGCCGACAGCCGCTCGCGGCGCGCGGGATCGATCTCGTTGAGCTGGAGCGCCGCGATCGGCGGGAGGCCCGCTACCAGGAGACCGTTGCCGGCGCTCGGTTCGAGTACGATGTCATCCGCGCGTGCGTTCGCGAGCATGACCGTGATCGTGGCGAGATCGAGCGGGGTCGAGAATTGCTGCCAGTCGATCTGCTCCTCGCTGCGCACGGTCTGGGTAGGAAGGCGCGCCATAAGCCCGATCGCGGCGTCGACCGCCGGCGTGGTGCCTGCTGCGCATACCGCCAGCGCGGTCGCATGCTCCAGCACCTCGAAGCTCTCGCGCTGGGTCCAGTGACCATCGGCGTCGGTGCCGCCATAGGCGCGGATCATCGCGTCGTTGAGCATCGCTCGGGTGATCTTCGCGTCGCCGGCGATCGCGGGGAGCAGCAGGCGGGCGGCAGCGGTGGCATGGTCGGCGCGCGCGGGCGCAGGGTCGAACAGGTCGGTCATGGGGGTCTCCGGGTCTGTGGCTGCTCGTGCAGCTCACGACCCCGACCCCCCTTCCCTCTCAGGCTCCGGGTTTCACGACGTCGGCCCAGTCGCCATAACGTGAGGGTGGCGGTATCCGCTTCAGCGTCAGCCCGCGCGGCCGATAGGCGGCCCACGCCTTGCGTCGTGCGCGTCGGCCCTCGAAGTCATTGTCCTCGGCGAAGATCAGCGTGGTGACGCTATCGGGGATGTGGACACGGTCGAGCCGCGCCGCGCCGAGCGTCGCCCAGCACGGGATGCCGTGGATCTGGGTGAAGGCGGCCGAGGTCTCGAACCCCTCACCAAGCGCCAATGTGTCGGTGACGCGCATGCCCTGCCAGGTCGCACCTCCCGGCGTGCCGAGCGTCGCCTTGTCGAGATAGCCGCCATGCGCGAGGTCGAGGAAGATGCGCTGAATCGAGCGCAGCGTGCGCCCCTCCCGCGCCGCGATCAGCAGCGCCGGGAGGAACCGGGTATGCGGTTTCGGTCCCCACGGACAGCGCGGGTGGTAGCTCAGGTCGTCGAAGGCGCCGGTGATGCCGCGAAAGCGGAGATAGGCTTCCGCGGGCGTTCCGGCGATCGGCAACCCCTCGTTCCACAGCCGTTCGATGTTGGCGGGTCTGCCGGTGCGCTGTTCAGCGGGTGGGTCGTAGGTGCGTCCGGGTCTGATGCGCGCGATCTCGCGGAGCACGTCCTCGGCGGTGCAGCCGGCGAAGCAGTGAACGAGGATGCCGTCATGGCCCTGCCGGATCGAGAGGCTGGGATCGCTGTCGGCGTGGGCCGGGCAACGGCACATGGCGTTGTAGCCGTGCCAGGTGCCGCCGAGGGCGCCGACGATGTCCACGATGGTCTGGGTGGGTTTTAGCGCAACGAGGGGCATGACCGATCCTTTCTCGCTGCCTCTGACCCCCTTCTCTCTCTTCCTAGGTGACTCAGTAGCTGCTGGCTAGCAGCTAGCGGAAGATCCCCGTGTTAGCAGTTAGACCTCCGCTATCTAGCGTTGAGATGGCTGGTATCTAGCGGCTAGCTACCTTTGAGCTAGCAGTTTCTCATAAGCGTCGAGTGCCTTCTCGAGCACTTCTGTAAGAAGCAGACCCTCACGTTGAGCTATTTCGCGGATTCGATTGTCCCATTCGGGTGTGACCCTAGTCGCAAATTGTTGAGTGCGGTTAGTCTTGCGCGAACTGCGGGCATCAATGCGGGTTGCGGTTATCAGCGGTGCAGCCGGAGGGGCGGGGGCTACTTCGGGTGCATCCAAATTCTGGCTCGCCTCATTGATTGGTGGGGGTGAACCCAAACGAGTAGCCTTCTTTAGCTTCGAGATATCGGCCATCATTCACCCCGCTACTTTGTCGATTAGGGATTGGATCAGAGTATCAGCACGCTGGTTAAGGCCGGAGAATTTGGTTTCGGTAATTGACAGGCCTTGGTTCTGCGCTTGCCGGTATGCTGGTCGTTCCACGATCGAACCGTCGAGGACATTATACCCCGCTTCGGTCAAATACGCCCGCGCGTCATTTTCTTCAGCCGAAGTTCCAATGCGGTTGAGCGCAAAAACGAGCCGTCCAGTCGGGATACCCTCCTTAACAAGGGCATGGTATTCGCGGACGGCAGGCCTGAGATCGTCCAAGGATGCGCCGGTGGGTTGAACCACGAGTGACGATGACCGTGCAATTTCAAGTGTAGCTTTGCTGGTCCGAGCGGGGCCGTCGATGATAAGCAGATCGAAGCCGTCTGCAGCGGCCAGGGCCTGAGACGCGGTTTTGAATGCCTCAACCGACACAATCGGCTCGATGGAGATGCCAAGGCGTGCTCGGTGCCAATCGACCGAAGTGCCCTGTTGAGTATCGAGATCGGCGATTTTAACCCGCAGTTCGCCTGCCGCCGCCTCGCGAGCAAGGGCTCTTGCCAAGGTGCTTTTTCCTACACCGCCTTTTTGTGAGACGAATGCTACGACAGCAGCCATGACCGATCCTGTGATAGTTCGAACGACTGGATAGCTAGCCGCTCTCTAGCAGTTTGGCAACCGCTACCTATGTGATAGCTAGCTGATACCCAACCAGCAGGTATCTGTGAGCTAGCTGCTACCCACGGGGGTTTGCCTGACCTAGTCTGGATCAAGCACTGGGAGATAGTGGAATTTTTTTCCACGTTGTGCGGTTGATCGAAACATGATGTTCAATGATCGATGAACACGCGATCGAACTCGAGCTTATGCGTAGTGGGTAGTGTTATGGCACTGCTATGGGCGCAAACATCGGCAGCTAAGCAGGCCGAGGTAATGACATTTGATGGGCAGGCAGTTGAAGCCGTCATCGATGTGGGCCCGAGAATGCGGGGTATGCCAACAGACGGAACGCCGCCAGTACCAAACATGGAAGCCGTTTTAGGCAATGACTTCAGATCATTCGGCAGCCCCGTAATGGAACCCCAAGAGGAGGCAATAAGCACGTCGCATATATCGGTGCCCCTTTGGATGCAGACTGGCCAGGTTTCGGGGGGAGCTGGCCGGGCAGCGATGTCCGATATGGCAAGTTATCTCTACACCCCACAGGCTTGCTCAATCACACCCTACCGTCCACGCGGCGATTTTCCAGGCTGGCTCGAAGCTCGGCGGGCTCAATATTACCCCTTGATCCAGGCCGTGGCGTGCGAAGCTGGTGTGCCAGTCGGGCTTTTCGATGCACTGGTGGCCCAGGAAAGCCGCTATGACCCATTGATCGTATCACCGAAGGGCGCCGTTGGCCTTACCCAATTGATGCCCGGTACAGCGCGTGGACTTGGGGTTTTCAATTCGAGAGATCCGTTGTCGAACCTGAGGGGAGGGGCCAGATACCTCCGCGCGCATCTGGATGAGTTCAAGCGGGTCGATCTAGCCTTGGCCGCGTACAATGCAGGTCCAGGACGCGTTCGATCGATGCGCCGTATTCCGCCGTTTCGCGAGACGATGGACTATGTCGCAGCGATCACTCGAGGGTGGAGCACCGGATCGTTCAGGACAGCATCGATTCAGACCGCCGGTTTGGCAGTGGGTCGACAGGAATTCCGGGGCAGGGGGGTCCAGTTACTCGCTTACACATCTACAAGAGTATCGAACCCGAGGTAGTGCGCGTAATAGATCGCAATTCCGAGGATCGCCGGCGCGCCGAGCAGATAGTTGATCTGCCAACGTATCCACAACCGGGGTGCAACGAGTACCTTATCGAGGACGGTCGCAGTTGGGAGTTTGCTAGTTCCCAGACGATAATCGTAGGCGGTCTTTATCATCGCGAGGACAGCGCACAGCGCCACCATGACGCCGACCGCGGCATAGAGTGAAAGCCAGGCCTGAAGTGTCGCTTGGGGCATGCCGACCACCTAGCAGCAAGATGCTGACGGTCCATTAACCGCTGAATCGCGCATTAGTTACCAGGAGCTGGCGCGCCGTGTCGGCGATCATCGTGCCCAGGCCCTTGTCTCCCATCACCATCGAACTCATCAGACCCTTGGCCTGCTCGAGCGTCAGTTGCGGTGGAAACGGCACGACCTCGGGATCGGTCTTCACCTCGATGAGCGTCGGGCGATCGGCGGAGAGCGCAACTTCCCACGCCGGCCCAAGCGCGGATGGATCATCGACGTAGATGCCGCCAAGCCCCAGCAATTCCGCGAAGCGCGCGTAGGGGACGTCCGGAATATCCTGCGTCGTCGGGAAACGCGGATTGCCTTCCATCACCCGCTGTTCCCACGTGACCTCGTTGAGATCGCCGTTGTTGAAGACGCAGACGATGAAGCGCGGATCGCGCCACTGCTTCCAATATTTCTGGACGGTGATGAGTTCGGCCAGATTGTTCATCTGCATTGCGCCGTCGCCGACCAGCGCCACGACGGGCCGATCAGGATAAGCAAACTTGGCCGCGATCGCATAGGGAACCGCAGCGCCCATAGAGGCTAAACCGCCCGAGAGAGAGGCACGCTGCCCGACCTTCACGCGATAGTCGCGCGCGTACCAGTTGGCGCATGAGCCCGAATCCGAGGTGACGATCGCGTCGGCGGGCAGACGCGGCGACATTTCCCAGACCACGCGCTGGGGATTGACGGGCTTTGCTTCCGCCATGGCGCGTTCCTCGAGCGTCTGCCACCACTGCGCAGTCGCCTTCTCGATGCCTTCGCGCCAACTGCGATCATCCTTGCGCTGGAGCAGCGGGATCAGCGCTTTCAGCGTTTCGGCCGCATCTCCATGCAGGTTGACCTCGACGGGGTAGCGCAGCCCCAGCATCGATGCGTCGATGTCGACCTGCACGGCCCTCGCCTGCCCGTCTTTCGGCAGGAACTCGGCCCAGGGAAAGCCCGTGCCGATCAGCAGAAGCGTGTCGCACTCGCGCATGAGGTCGGACGATGGCTTGGTCCCGAGCAAGCCGATCGCCCCGGTCACGAACGGCAGATCGTCAGGCAGGACATCCTTGCCGAGCAACGCTTTGGCGACGCCGGCGCCAAGCAGGTCGGCGACCTCGGTCACCACGGCCGACGCGCCGCGGGCTCCCGCCCCAATCAGGATAGCGACCTTGGCGCCTGCATTCAGTACCTCCGCCGCGCGCGCGAGATCGGCGGGCTGCGGGACGACGATCGGATGTGCATAGCCGGTGCCCGAGCGGGTGAAGCCGTGCGCCTGGCCCGGCTCCTCATATTTCGTATCCTGTATGTCCTTGGGCAGCACGATGGTTGAGACCGCGTTGCCCGCGACCGCGATCCGGATCGCGCGATCGGTCACATGGCGGACCTGCGCCGGCGCGCTCGCCTCCTGCACATAGGCGGCGACGTCGGCAAACAGTCGGTCGAGATTGAGCTCCTGCTGATAGCTTGCACCGCGCACGGTGCTCTCGGCCTGGCCCGCGATCGCGAGGACCGGGACATGGTCGAGCTTGGCGTCATAGAGCCCGGTGATCAGGTGGGTCGCGCCCGGACCGCCGGTCGACAGGCAGACGCCGAGCTCGCCGGTGAATTTCGCATGCGCCGTCGCCATGAAGGCCGCCATCTCCTCGTGGCGGACCTGGATGAACTCGATGCCCGAGCCTTCCTTCTCGGCGCGCTGGAGCGCCCCCAGCACGCCATTGATGCCATCGCCAGAATAGCCGTAGATTCGGCTCACGCCCCAATCCTTGAGGCGCTGGACGAAGAAATCGCTCGACATGCGGGCCATGCCGCCCTCCACTTTGGGATTTGGTTTCGAGCCGGAGAGGTTCAGTCACGCATGCTCGCGCTGACGAGAAGAACGTCGCAGTGCGCACAGGCGTTCCCGCCGGTCGGCGGCTTCGCCCCCATCGGTGCGCGCTAGGGCCGGCCCGACGGCGAGCTCGCTTCTTCGGTCGTTGAGGCATGTCGGTGTCGCTCACTGCCCAACCGCGCCAGGTCATCGGTTTGCGACTGTCCAAACGCGGACAGCTAAAACCTGTCATTCACCGCCGAAACGCTTCGCGAGACGCGCACTCGCTCCGCTCTTGGCCGCCAGCTTCGCGCCATAGCGCATGACCGTCTTGGGATCGCGCCAGCGATAGGCCTGCATGATGGCGGGCAGGCTCTCTCCTGCCGCAAAATTGTCTTGCGCCACGCCAACCCGGATCGAATGGCTCGACACGGCCGCGACCCAGCGCTCGAGCTCGGCCTCGCTCATCGCCCCCAGCAGTTTCTTGTCGAATGCCTGGCGGATCAACCGCTTGTAGATGAGCGTGATCGTGCCGGGGTTGAGCGCCTCCTCTCCCACACCGCGGATCGAGCCATCGAACCAGGTTTCGACGCGCCGGAACAGGGCCCCGCGCGCAATCCCGGCCTTGTCGCACCATTCAGCGATCGCGCGCATGGTCGCGGGCGAGAGATAGGCGAGAGCCCCCTGCCCTTCCTGATCGGTCTTGCTGCGGCCGATCTCGACCACCCCTGCCCCGTCGACGTCGGGCCCGTCGATATGCTCGATACGCATCGCCGCGAGTTCGGAGCGCCGGCAGCCGGTATCATAGTTGACCTGCAGTAGCGCGCGATCGCGCGCGCCCAGGAGATCGCGGCGCGTGGCCTTGAGGAGGACCGCGAGGCTCACGCCGCTCGCCGGCGCGTCGAGATCGCTGACATCGCCCTTGTAGCGGATACCCCGCGCCTGCGTCTGGCGGGTGCCGAGAAGCTTGCGCGCCGCCTTGTGCTCGAGCTGCACGAGCGGGGCTGCGGTCGGATCGTCCAGCCCCGCCATGCGATAGGCCCAGCCGATATTGACGAGATAGCGCGCGATCGTCGCGGCCGCCCTCTGCGGCGTCGCCCGCGTCGCCTCATCATGATCCTGACCCGACAGCGCGCGGACATAGGCCGCGACGGTCTCGGCGGTCGCCTCCCCTGCCCGCACTCGGGTGCGCCGGCACCAAGCATCCCAGAGCTTCATGTCGGAAAGGAACGCGCGGATCGTGTTCGGCGACCAGGCCCGCGCCGCGGCCGCGATGACCTGCGGATCGACCGCCGCCTTGTCGATAGCCAGCGCGCGGACCTCGCCCACGACGTCGTCGGCGCCGGCGGGCGGCGTGCTTTGCCTGCGGGTGAGGGCCGTTTTCGCCATGACGGCGAGACATAGCCCGGTCCTTCTCATAATAATAGGGTCGTGATAATCTCCCATTATCACGACTACGCATACGAGCCAATTTGACTGAGAGCAGCTCTGGGTTAAAAGACGGCGTGGACGCGCCTCTCTCGAACAGCCGCTACGGCCCCGCCTACAGCGCGAAGATGGTCTCCGCGATCGCCTCCTGCACGGCCGCCATTACGCGTCTCGATGCCCGGTTTTGCGTTAGTTCGGTGGCATCGGCCTGGGCACGCCGCGCCGCCTGGAGTGGCTACACCCGGGCCCTGCAACTGCAATCGGCCGAGATCGACGAAATTGACGTATTTTCCTGGGGCTGCGGGCTGCAAATCCCCGGCCGGCCGCTGCGGTCGACCAACCTCGACCTGTTCGATCGCTTTCCCGCCTGGGAAGCGGCGCTGCGCGATCCCGACCCCCTCGCCTGGCGCGACGCGCTCCCGACCGCGATCGGCGAGATCGAGATAGCCGCGGACCATTCGCCGCTGATCCGCGCGCTCGATCGGGTCCGCCAGCATGCGCGTCTCGACAGCACCGCCCTGCCCTGGCTCTCGCTGCCCTTCGCTCTGCGCGACAAGGGGATGGTGACCACTCCCCTGCCCTGCCTCGTGGGCGGCGTGAAGGCGTTTAGGCTGAAGCGAACTGTCGGAGACGAGGACTGGTATGCGGCCATGCGCAGCCTTGAGGCAAGCGCCACCGCAAACCTCGCACGGTTGCACGAGCTGGAAAAGCTCCATCGCGCGGCCCAGCATGCGATCGTCGCGGAATATCGACCTGGCCACCTCCCGGGGCTCGCGGCCCTCCTCCATCACCGGCCACTGCTCTCGCCTCAGTCGCTGGCGGAGCTGCTCAGCATGAGCGTTGCCGGCGCGAGCAAACTGCTGGGCCGTGCCGTCGACTGCGGCTTGCTCGTGGAGATCACCCAGCGGCGGACCTGGCGCGTGTTCCTGAGCACGGACCTTGCCATCGAGTTTGGCTTTGCAGCGCCCAAGCGTGGACGGCCGCGCAACGTGGTCCCTCCCCCGCCAGCGAGCCGCGAGCTGTCGGAGGTCTTCGATGCCTTCGATCGCGAGATGGAGAACATCGACAAGCTTCTCCAGCATCGCGCCGAGAGTTTGTGAACGACAGTCCGCAGGAGGATCTTTCGCTTGCCGCCCGGTCTGATGAACCGGTCTATCAACCGGAGCATCCTTCTGTCGAACGATTGGAATGTCGTCGGCTGGCTGGGGCCTCTCTACCGAGGTGCGCCGGCAAACCTTTCACCAAAGGGGTAGCTGCCTCCCCTCCCCTGTTCGCAATTCATAGCGCTGGATGCAGCAAGAACTGATTTGCCGGCGAGCGCGGTCTCGTTCCCCTTGTCCCAGTGGTGAAACACGAGCTCTGCAGTCGGCGGCTATCGTCTATCGATAGTTGAAGGCGGTAGCTGCAATGTCCAGTCCACGGGTTCTCTGACCCACAACGGCATGCTTCTCGTGATCAGGCTTGGCAGGAAGGCCCCACAGCGGCCTTCTGGGCGCTTTGCTTGCCGTGGGGATAGCCGAGAGCGGAAACACGCTGTGCGGGCTGCTGGCGGCGCTCAGTGCAGGTCGGACTTCGTTCGGGTCTTGGAAAATGGCTCCTGTCACGGTGCCCTCGGCGACCTGAGCGTAGTGAGGTGCTCCGCGATGGCTGGCTTGCAAGGAGTCTAGGCGCCGCGATAATCGACGTCGATCTGCGGTCGGGTGTGTGAGGCGACGCACGCGACGGAGCTTTTTGGGTGGACGACGTGCTTAGTGCGCGGCGATCGTCCCTTCCCCTTCTTCCCAATCAATTCTTCAAAAGAAGGGAGCGCCGCAGGCGTGTTAATCTCTTTAGAGAATAGGATAAAAAGTTAAGCTGTGGATGGATCTTTCGCGACTCGCCGATTCAGCGCGAGTCGGGAGTTCAGCGCCGTTCCCATTATACCGTTTGGCCGTTCCTGAAATACCCTGCGGGGCGTTCCCATTGAACCGTGATTCGGTTCCTCATGTACCGTGCCCCGTTCCTGAAATACCGTGGGCACGGCGCGGGCCACAGGACGTCTCCAAGGGAGTAAAACGCGTTTTACTCGTCCGCAAAGTGGCTGTTTTCCGTGCCTTTCAGGCATGTTACACCCGGCAGCGCTCGTTGTCGAACTATAGGCGTCAGGCGAGGCCGCCCTGTGTTCGGAGGAGTCGAGCGGCATTTCCGCGGTCCTCCCGAGTCCTTGGGCGAATCATTGACGGTCTTTTAGGAACGGGACCCTGCGGAACTGACCTAAAACGGCGATGATCTCGACGTTTTGTTGCCTTGAGCGCATCCCGCTCGGCTGCCTGGACCGCGAAGTTTCGAGGTTTCTCGGGAGCCGGCCAGTGATCTCGACGGTACATTGAGAACGGGGCTTGGCCAGGCGATGGGCGCCGATTGTGGATGTCTAGCGCTCCCGGAGGCGTTTGCAGTCGAAGCATTCACGGTATTTCAGGAACGGCATCGAAGCAGCGAGGATGACTCCCCCTCCCCTCCCCAGCCTCTTTGGAGCGTCGACAGTTTGACCTTTAGAGTCCTCTAGCAAGGAGGAACCCCTCCGACTTCAGTCGGATACTGGCTTCAGCCACAGACTCGCGTGCTAGCCTGTAACCTCGGGAAAAGCGGAAGCCGCCGAAGGCGTGAAGCTTCCGCTTTTCCCGAGGTTACAGGCTATGGCGTATCGGTCCGGTTGTCACACCACATTCCATCATCGCTACCATCTCGTTTGGGCGCCGAAGTATCGGTACAAGGTGCTGATCGGCGATGTTCGGCTACGGGTGCGCGAGATCATCCGTCAGGTCTGTGCCGAGATGGGCGTGAAGATCATCAACGGCGCGCTGTCGAAGGACCACGTACACATGTTCGTCGAAATCCCGCCGCACGTCTCGGTCAGCGACTTCGTGCGCCGGGCCAAGGGGCGCTCATCCCGCAAGATCCAACAGGAATTCGAGCACATCCGCAAACGATATTGGGGCCAACGCTTCTGGCAGCGCGGCTACTTCTCGACCACATCCGGCAACATCACCGATGACATCATCATGCGTTACCTCGACCGACATACCCACAAGGACGGCTTCAGCCCCACCGCTTGATCCTACCGGCGTCAGCCGGTCAGTGATTCAGCTATCAGATCCGGGCAATCTGATCACAAATCCCACCCTATAAGCGCCGTTCTCTAAGTACCGTGACGGCTGCCTGGAGAGGTGGAACGGGCGATCCTCCCGCTGGCGCAGCTGTGCCCGGCAAAGCTCATCCGAGAAGAAGGCTGGCAAAGGATCGCGCGTGGTTGGATCTTCGCAGCCCACGCACATTTGATGGGGCGCCATACAGACGGGTCCGGGGCCCGGCTCGTTACTTCGGGAACGGTCCACACGGATAAGTTGACGTGCGCGCGCGAGCCATTCTCGACCCTGTTCCTGAAAGACCGTTTTGGCGGATTGCGCCTACGGCGTCGATCAGTTGACCGGACGCTGCTTCGCGCAAAAGGTCGCGAATATCTGTGTGATGTTCTTCGCGTCGAACGCTATCTCGCGCTGCCGGAGGAAGTTCCGGAAATCGTCTCCAACGAGACCGTGGTCGCGTTGGGGGCTGGGCAGGTTGGCGCGGGCGATCGCACCGAATGCCGAATGCGAGATATGCCCGCTCGAGGGGAAGGAGATAGCCGGTTCCTCGGGCGCCTTTTCCTTGACGGCCGCAGGCGAGGCTTGGGCGAGGGCAGGGGAGGGCTTGCCCTCCTCGGACGGCTCGCGATCGCGCCTGGTCATGCGCAGCAGCGGTTCGGCATCGTCACGCTGTTCGATGTCCAGGGAGTAGCCTGGCAGATCGTTCTCCCGAGCGATCTTGGTCATCTCGAACTTGAAGCGCCGATAATCGCCTTCCGCGCCGGATTTCTCGAAGAGCGTTGGCATCGAGATGGCGAAACCGTCGCTTCCGGCCCCACCCGCATGTTTGCGCGCGACCCGATAGAGCCAGCGTTCGCGCCCGCCTGTGAGCGAGAAATAAGCCGGATCGATGGCGAGCACGCCGCCGTCCATCAACACCCCGTCGTAGAACCATTTCGCGAGGGTAATTCTCATTCCCCGCACGTTTCCGGACCGATCCTTAAGCTGGCTGTGACTGTCGATCCAGGAGAAGGTGGTCTCGACGGCATCTCCTGAGCGGATGTTCGTCTTCACCGTGGTCGATTGGAGCCTGTCGAGGGCATTGCCCAGAAGATCGTAAGCGCGTCCACCAACCTCGCGCTTCAGAGTCTTCAGCATGTCGTATGGGACGACGTGGAGCGTCTGCGGGATGTCGTTGGCACCTCGCCGCTTGTGCTCGATCAAAACTGACGCGCAGTAAATCAGTATGTCGAGGTCGTAGATAGTCGCCAGACCATATTCCGAATTAGCGGAGACATGGACGGTGATCTTACGATCCGGACTGACATAGTCGATCGGCTTGAGTCGCTTGCGCTTCGACAGCGAGAAAAAGGGTCGCTCCATCGTTTCGCGCTGATCCCGAAGAGGAAGCGCAGTCAGCTGAGGGAGAAAGAGGTCTACTTGACCGTCTTCGCGGTGATCCTGTTGCATCTCGTGTCCCGTGGCATCGGTAAAACGCATTTTACCGGGAGCCAACTAATTGAAAATAAAGCGTTAAACTAGATTTTACTCAATTTCGACTGAACTTCGCACTCTCAAGGGCAGGGCGGAGCGCTTCGAGGATCTCGTCGACCGACGCTGTGCCCTTGGGGTTGATGTTGATCGTAATTCCCTTGGCCCGTGTATCAGCAAGAACCTGTCCGATCTCGCGACCCGAGGCGGCGGTGAGGGCCGGCTTGGCACGGGGTACAGGCTTCTTCGACGCCGCGGGAGCCACTGCGGCTGCGGCCAGGCGCTCACAGACCTTGATACCCTCAATCTTGTCGCTTCCAGCGTCCTTCAGCGCCTGTTGCTCGGCACCGAGGGCTATAGCTGCGGCGATGATCGCGTCGCGGTGCTGTTCGTTCTTCAGCAGGGGCGAGAGCCGCATGCCGTGTCGGACCTTGAGGTCTCCGGGCTCGGCGAACGCTGCCACGACCTCGTCCGGCAACTCCGCGAGCTGGAGGAGGTTGTGGAGGTTCTGCTTGGCGATGGCCAAGCGATCGGCCATCTGCGTGCGAACCCCGTTGTAATATGCGTCGACAGCGTGCCTGTAATTGCGCGCACGCTCCAAATCGGTGACGTCCTCGCGCTCTCGATTTTCCAAATCGGCGAGCCGGAAAGCGGCCTCGTCATCGAGCGTCTCGATACGCGCTACGAGCTCGATTTCGCTATGGTTGTTGGCATTCAGCCAGGAAACCGAGAAATGCCGGCGGGTGCCGACGATCAACTCGTAGGGGGTCTCGGCGTTCGGCGTCCGCCGCACCACAACCGGCTCGCGGTTCGTCCCCTCCTCGCGGATGGAATCAATGAGCGAGGCACAGCGTTCGTGGCTCAGCGCCGCATGATCGCGAGCATTGCCCGGCCAGATGGAGCATTCCGAGGGCTTCAGACGGATAGTCGGACGTTTGACCGTGCGGGCGATTTCATCGAACGCAATACCACGCCGCTCCAGGAATGAGGGCGTCGAAGGTTCGTCGACCGGCTTATCGCGATCGACCAGCGCCTCGGCATCCGCGACTTCGGCCACGGACGTGGGGGCAGGGGTCGTGCCGATGCTTTCGATGGCATTCGCCAGTAGGCTGCGACGCCGGCCCCCTGCGCTGCTCATGCCGCCTCCGTCAGTCTGTCGGTGCCGACCTGCGCCATACGCGACGGCCACTGCTTGCAAATATCCTTTTCGATCTCGCGAAACACCATGTTGAGGTTGTCACGGCACCGCGTGTACGTCTGGTGCGACCCATATGGTTTGTTGATTTCGTAGATCGACGACATCGACAACCCGGCATTCTTGATCTCTTCCGACAGGAGTATCGGCGTCGACAGCATCTGGCCAGCGTAGGTCTTCTCCATGACCTGAAGCATTTGAGCCTCGTTGGTCCTGTTGGGCTGGAACATGGTGCAGACGACGCGAATGAACCCGTAGTCGATCGAAGTGTCGAACTTCGAGACGAGGTCCATCGCTTCGCGACAGGTCTGCATGAAGTGGATTGTCGAAAGATAATCGAGTTGCCGAGCCGGCACGGGGATCAGCAAGCCGTCCGCGGCCGTCAACGTGTTCACGCCCAAAAAGCCCATGGCAGGGGGAGGATCGAGGATAACGACGTCATAGTCGTGCCGGACCTCTTCCAGGCCAATTCTCAGCATGCGGAACGCGCCGGCAATGGCGGTAGGGCCCTCCTCGATGGTTGCTGTCAGTTCCCACTCGGTGTCCTGGAGGCCCAGGTTGGCGGGGCAGATATCGATATTCGGCCACGCGGTCTTTTGGATCGTCTTTCGCAGCGAATCGGCTTCGTCGATTCTGGGGGAGAGGAAGTTCGAGAGCGTGTGCGTCTCGTCCACCAATGCCTCTAGATTGACGTCGAACATAACACTCATCGACGCCTGGGGATCGCAATCGACAACAAGAACGCGATATCCCCGCAGCGCAAGGTAATCTGCAAGATGCTTGCCCGTCGTCGATTTGCTGACGCCGCCCTTGAAGTTCTGCACGGCGATGACGACCGCGCGCTCGGAGGGCAATTTACCCATCTTGATGCCGAGCTTCTCGCGAATGGCGATCAAATCTTCGACCGTGTAGAATCGGCGTCCGTTGGTGGCCGTCTTGGGGGCGGGCAAGCGTCCGCGCGCCTCAGCCTTGGAAAGCGCTTCCGGCGTTCGGCCGAGCAATTCAGCGGCGACTGTCGCCCCCATTGAAATGTTCAGCGTTTTGCGATCGGATGGATCAATGGCCGCCTGTCGCAGCACGGTCTTGGCATTCTCGCACGAGGTAATCATCGCATCGAGAATCTGACCCGACAGCATGGGCATGTCCCCTTTTTGAACCCAAACCGGCCACGGTTCGTGAAAAGCACCGCATAATGGCCCCTAATCCCGGACAGATATGCCAAATGCAGGGTGGTTAGTCAAATAGGGTGACCTGACCCGGCGTGCGCAGGGACAAGCCCTCTTATTGCCCCCGAGTCCCGGACCATCCGCGTGTGTATCATTTCGCCTATAAACCCGGACGAAAATCAAGATGAGTCACTCGCCAGCACGCGCCGCTTGAGGACTTATCCTCAAGTCTTGTCCGACTTTGAAGCTCAGACAACGGGCATTCACAGCAACGCGAATCATCTCAAAGATGATTGGCGGGCACAGCGTCAGAGATGGAACCTCTCAGTCCACGGCGATTCGGCTCGAGCCGGGACTATTCGCTCCAACAACTGCTTTCGAGACATGAAAAGAGTCGCGTCTCGCACGACCCATCGCGCGATCTGTTCCGTCTTGCTTCTCCGATAACCTCTAAAACGGTGTTCGTGGAGAAGGGGAGGGGGGCCGAGGTTGTGAAAGGAGCCGATCATGGCCCTCACAGCCGAACGACCTTCGCAGCAACTCATCGATCTTGTTGGCGCACTTGGCGGCACATGGCACGGCAGAACCGCCATGTGCCTTTGCCCGGCGCATTCCGACAGCACCCCAAGCCTGTCGATCCGCCAGGGCAATCGCGGAATTCTAGTGACCTGCTTCGCCGGATGCGACCGGGAAGACGTTCTGCGTGAACTCCGACGCGTGCCCATTCGCGACCATTTCAGCTATACCGATACTCCTGCCGTCTCTTCCGGCAATGCCAGCCGGCTATGGGATGACGCCCTTTCCCTCGGAGGCACGCTGGCAGAACGCTATCTATAGCGGCCTGCAATGATGCTCGACCAAACGCGCAATAGAGGGGAGTTTTCGGCGCAGATTAGTTGAGACGGATGGCGTTGCTCGACGCACATTGCGTGAGACGCAGCGCACGATCGGTGAGACGGACGCACAATGCTGATACGCTGACGCAGGATGCCGGTTTGGCGCCATCACAGCGGCAACCCTGCCGCCCTCATCTCGTCGGTGAGTTCACGGGTCCGCACCGGGTCGAGGCCACCATGCAGCAGCTTTCGGAGCTCGGCGAGCTTGGTGTAAACCAAATCGGGTCAACCTCCACCAAGGCCTTTTTCAGCGATCTTCAACTGCTGTGACATCAATTTGAAGCAAACGTGCTGTACACATCGCATGTTAAAGCCTGGAATTAATATCAAAGCTAATCGGAGCCTGCGGTGATGGAAAGGCGCAAGTCACCTCGGCTACTAGGCGTTTTGGCTATTGCCTTGGCGGCGCTTGGCGTTGTCAGTTCCCTGGTTCTTCGTCAATCTGGATCCTATAGCGATAAGCGCGGCGAGGTCCAGGTGGTCACCGGCTCCTCTGCATTGCCTTCCCTGACCCCCAGCGCTATCTCCTCACGCGTGGCCGATACCACAGAGGAGAAGAGTAGCGCATTCGATATTTCAGGCGATCCGGAACGGGTCCGGCGTTCCCTTCACAGCCAAAGCCGCGATCTCGCATGGGCACCGGGTACCGAAGGCAAGATCAGAGAAGTATTTGCCTCGGCTGGCGCTCCCACGCAAATTTCCGTAGATTGTCGATCAGCCGGATGCGAAATCAAGGGTGAGCTTTCGGGCCTTAGCAGCTCAAACTTGCCGCAAGTGTTAAATCGGATCGCTGGCGAACCAGTCAACAAAGCTTTGCGCGCAAGCGGCTTGACGCCAGACAAAAGTCCAACATACAGCATTATTTCAAACGACCCGGTGAGGGTATCGTTTAGCAGAGTCGTCTCGCGTGATATCGCTCAGGTGGAGCGATAAGAGATGCCGTTTCGCTTTATCATACGATCCGTGGCTCTCAAGGGATTGTTTGTATTTACCGGCTGCATTCAACTTTCTGCATGCTCAGCTGTAGCGCCGTACGTAGCGGCATCTCCACCTACCGATATCGTGATCCCGGAACATTTAAATGGCCGGCTGTCGTACCGCGGCAACTGTACCTACCTTATGGTTTCTGGATCAAAGCGGACGCTGATCTGGCCTCATGGTCATGTGTGGGACAGCACCGCGAAGGCAGTGAAGGCACCCGATGGCCGCCTCTTCAAAAGTGGAATGCAGGTTACGATCCGCGGCGGTGATGGGTCGATCGAGTTCCTGCAAGGCGATCCAGAGGCATATCAGCAGCTCCAAGCATGTGGAGGTCCGTACGTAACCAGTAGCTATGTTGAAGGAGAAGGGTGATGAAGAAGCGTGCTTTTCGGCTTGGCGCAGCCTGCGTCCTCGCCTCGGTCGCGATTTCGGCAGCGCATGCCGTATCGAACACGAAAACCATTCGACTTGCAACGTTTGACGAACCGTTCAACGATCCTGACGATGCGACTGCCAAACAGCTCTCGAAGACGGAGGGCCTTACTGTTGCAGAGGCGTCGCGACGTTTGCGGATCATGGGAGAGTTGGGGCGTCTGGCGCCCGCGCTCTCGGCACGTTTTCCCAAAGGCTTCGCTGGGGCCGAAGCGACTACGGGATCCGACTTCCGTGTTGCTATCTATGGTGTAGCTGCGGACCTCGAAGCGATCGGTAACGCCGCACGTCAGTTCGCCGGCAAAGGTGAACTCGCCAGCGTTCTCGATGTTCGCACTGCACCAGTATGAGAGTCTGAGATAGGGGCGCAGGCGCGGGGATATCTCTCATCGCTCGGCTCAAACGCTACGATCGCCACCAATGCGCGAACGGGGCAAATCAAATTATTGGTGAAAGATCCCACTTCCGCCCTCGCGGCGATTGTTGGCGGACGATTTCGTGCGGCGCCTGGAACGCAGATAGAGCAATTCGACGGCATTGCTCTCACGGCAACGGAGGTTCCGGGCGGCCAGAACTATCGCGGCACGTTCTCTAACGGCGACATCAATGAATGTACGCGAGGCTTTAACGTCAAACAAACCAACGGCTCGCTCTATGGCGTGACGACCGCAGGCCACTGCGAGAATAATGGCAGGGATGAAACCACCGGGGTTTCACTCGCATTTCGCCAAGAATGGGTGTCAAACGGCGTGGATAGCCAGTGGCACACATTCTCCGGCGGAAACAACTATCTGGTTGTTCCGAAGTTCTATAACGGTGCTGGGGTCGTTACCGTCACTGGAGCGCAAGGTGTCGCGCAAGGGCAGTATATTTGCAAGTATGGCCGATCGACAGGTCAGACATGCGGTTACACCGACCCATACACCTATACGGATAGTTACGGTGCCTTCTATAGAATGAACAGTAACTCGACCTATCCGCGGCAGAGCCTTGAGCAGCCCCCACCGGGTGGTCCGGGTTGATAGTTAGTGCATTGTCGTCTCCGCCGCCATTGCCGGTCGGAGGTGGAGCGAAGCGGAACCGGAGGCCGGCAATGGCGGTGTCGCCGCTTCCGGGGCGGGTGGTCGATAGCCGAGGCTGCTGTGCGGTCGGACAGTGTTGTAGTGACGCCGCCACGCCTCGATCAGCACCCTGGCTTCAGCGAGGGTGTAGAAGATCTCGCCGTTCAGCAGCTCATCCCGCAGCGAGCCGTTGAAGCTCTCGTTGTAGCCGTTCTCCCATGGCGAGCCCGGGGCGATGTAGAGCGTCTTCACGCCGATCTGCCTGAGCCAGGTCTGGACGGCGGCGGCGATGAACTCGCTGCCATAGCACATTGGGAAGCGCTGGTTCGGGAGCCGCTATGGCCCTGATGAAGACAAGGCCGCGTAGCGGCCGCAGGCTTCATTAGGGCAAGCCATGGCCGGACAGCAGGTATCTAAAGTGAGGTTGTCGAGACAACACTTTGGAGACTGACCGACCATGACCAAGCTCACCCCTACGCCTGCCGGCGCCGTGCTGGTAGCTATCGATATGTCCAAGAGCCGGCAGGAGGTTCTCATCGAGCGACCGGAAGGCGGCCGGCGCCGGCGGATGACCGTCATGGCGACCAGACAGGACTATGACGGCTTTGCCGAGCAACTCGCTGCCATCGGGCGCCGTATCATCGTTGGGTTCGAGGCGACGGGTAATTACCATCGTACGCTGGCACATCGGCTGCTGACGGCAGGGTTCGAGCTGCGCCTCATCTCGTCGGTCGCGCTCGCAAGAACGCGCGAGGCGCTGCACAATGGCTGGTACAAGAACGACCCCAAGGACGCGCAGGTCATCCTGCACATGCTGCGGATCGGTGCGACGCAGCGCTACGTCGATCCTCTCGCCGCGGGCATCAATGACCTGCAGGAGCTCTCGAAGACCCACGAAACGATCTCTAGGATGAAGACGCAGACCTGGCACCGCATCCTGACCCACTACCTGCCGCTGTACTTCCCCGAGATCGCCCGCTTCGCAGGCAACAGCCGGTCCGACTGGTTTCTCGCGCTCATCGAGCGGTTCCCCACTCCTGCCAGCATCACCGCGCTCGACGCTGGGGCATTCTCGGCAGCTGCCTGGCCTCTCATCGGCCGCAAGGTTTCCAAGGCCCGTCTTGTCAATGACATATACGAAACGGCCTGCGCTTCGGTGGCTCTGCCGGTCCCGGAGGATTCGGCAGCAATTACCATGTTCCGCATGGTCATCGCGCAGGGACGCAGCCTTATCCACCAGCGTGACGAGATAGAGCGGCTTGCCCATGACAGGCTGGCCGAGCATGTTGATTATAAGCTGCTGCGCAACATTCCGGGCATTGGTCCGATTAACGCGCTGACCATTCTGGCCGAGGCCGGTGATTTGCGTCGCTTCAACCATCATCGACAGTTCCTGAAGTTCTGCGGCCTCGATCTCGCAACGTGCCAGTCAGGCACGTTTCGTGGCCGCACCAAGCTGTCCAAGTACGGCAACGCGCGTCTGCGCCGCACCTTCTGGATGGCTGCCCAGGTCGCCGCGCGTCAGCGCGACAACAGTTTCCGTGACAAGCTCGGACGGTACACCGCCGGGCACGCGGACGATGCCGACCGTCGCCGCAAGGCGATGACGGCGCTCACCGCCAAGATGGCGCGCGTGGCTCACGCCGTCGTCAAGACGGGGACAGAGTACCGGCCGTTCCTCGAACGGTCGGATGCCAGGTGGAAGGACCCCTCTCTGCAAGTGCCGTGAGGGCGCTCGTCGAGCGACCCTGTAGATAATGTTCGGGCCTTCCACCTGGGTGCGTATCTCGTTTTAAGGATGGTGAGGACCACGGCCGCCCCGGCGCCGCTGGATCCTGTGTTTGCTATGGCAGGGAGCGATCCCGTTGACGGTGGAAGCCATCTGGCTCAGATTGCATGCCGCGCCGATGGTTGTCGGCGCATGGATATCTGCTGGCCCAAACCCGCCGCTGCTTCCCGACATAGGACGTTGTCCGACCTGATATGCGCGGGCGGACCACGCTCGATGAACAACTCGGCCAGCGCTGCCAGTACGTCTTCGTGTTTGAGCTGGCGCGCGACGACGAGTGCCAGGCACTCCCTGCTCGCCTCGTCGATAATGGTAAGGATGCGGAACTTGCGTCCGTCATGGGTGCGTTCCTCGACGAAGTCGTAAGCCCAGACATGCCCCGGATACTCCGGCCGCAACCGGATGCACGAGCCATCGTTCAGCCATAACCGGCCGCGTTTCGGCTGGCGCTGCGGCACCTTCAGCCCCTCGCGTCGCCAGATCCGTTCCACCCGTTTATGGTTCACCGACCAACCCGCCGCATGCAGCAGCGCCGTCACCCGGCGATAGCCGTAGCGCCCGTACTGCCTGGCAAGGGCGATGATATCCTCGGTGAGCGCCAGCTCGTCATCTGCCCCGAACGGCACCTTGCGCTGCGTTGACCGGTGCTGGCCGAGCACGCGGCACACCCGCCGCTCGGATACATCCAGCACCTCCCTGACCTGGTCGATGCAGCGCCGACGCCGTGCGGGGCTCAGAAGTTTCCCTTGGCTGCCTCCTGCAGGATGAGCTTGTCCAGCGTCAGATCCGAGATCGCCCGGCGCAGCCGCAGGTTCTCCTTTTCCAGATCCTTCATCCGCCGAGCCTGATCGGTCTTCAGGCCACCATATTCCTTGCGCCAGCGGTAGTAGGTCTGCTCGCTGACCGCAATGCGCCGACAGGCCTCGGCGGTCGTGCCGCCCTGACCCAGCATGATCTCAACCTCACGTAGCTTCCCGATAATCTCCTCGGGCTTGTGCTTCTTCGCAGGCATTCGTCGTCCCTTCCTTGGTCCAGACTGTAATAGTCGATGGACCACTCAGAAGGGGGCAGCTCAGTTACCGTCACTGGAGCGCAAGGTGTCGCGCAAGGGCAGTATATTTGCAAGTATGGCCGATCGACAGGTCAGACATGCGGTTACACCGACCCATACACCTATACGGATAGTTACGGTGCCTTCTATAGAATGAACAGTAACTCGACCTATCCGCGGCAGAGCCTTGAAGGCGATAGTGGTGGCCCGGTCTTCACCGGGTCGATTGCGCTCGGACAGGTTCACGGACGTGACGGGGGAAATCCGACGCCCGGCCCTGTCACTAACATGTATTTCACCCCGCTGACGGCTTGGGCACCGAACAACGTGACGGTCGGTGTTACCTGCTACTGCTGACGCTCCAAATTGAGCCGTCGTTGAAAGATTAAACAGGCGGAGACTGGCGCCGCTTTCTCGATAGGCGAGGAAGCGGCGCGCTATTAAGGCCCGCCCACGCATGAGTATATAGCGGCAGCCCCAAAACTTGCCGACGAGTTGCCGCAACCAAAATGACCTGTGAGGAGGCCGTTCCGGGAAAGGCGTCCATCAGGCTTGTGGCACGCTACAAAGTAATCAGAAAAACGACCGGGGCTGTTGAAAAATGCGCCGCTGGTGGCTGGGTCCGGTTGGGGGCGGAATGACACCCCAACGCGTAGCGATCCCGTCTCGCATGGGATGGTATTTCGGGAAAGCCATCACATTCCCAAATCCCACGTACGCAACGGAAGCGGGAACCGGCCCACGTGAATCGTAGAGGGCGAGAGTCGGACCGGCACCCGGACAAGTCAGCCCTATGGTGCCGGCCGCCTCGCATACCTTAGAACCGCTTCCGTATCGTCCCAAATACCTGACGTGGCGATCCTGCTTGCAGGGTGTTGTTGAGCGATGCTGCGGTGTTGAAAAATTGCCCCGATCCAAGTGCCGCAATGTATCTCTTGTCGAGAAGGTTTGCGGCGTTGATCTGGAGCTCTAGGCCGGCAAGCGGCCCATCTGCGGGGAAGCGATAGCCGAGCGCGGCATCGACCAGGACATAGCCATCAACCGTGACGTCGCCGGTGTAGGTAACGTTCCGCCGCGAAGTGTACCCTCCCGCCAGATTACCAAACAGACTGCCGTCGTCGTAGTTGATCTCGCCCTTTGCCAGATGAGCTGGCGTATCCACCGTTCGAACGCCCTTGGTGCGCACGGTGGCCGTTCCGTTTACGGTATCGTCGTCGTAAGTGCTGTCGTTGTACGAGTAAGAACCGATCAGCGACAGGCGGGGCATCACTCGGTACGTCGCTGCGACTTCAACGCCCCGGCTGGTCACGCTACCGACGTTCTGAAGAACGCTCGGATTTCCAAGAATGTTGGCGCCGCTGAATGCCGCGAGCAGCCGATTCTCGAATTTTACGTCGTAGACAGCCAGTACACCGCGCAGCGGACCAGCATTGAAACGCCAGCCGCCCTCGACCGTTCGCGATGTCTCCGGTTTCAACACGCCGCGGATAGCCTCGAATCCGACCTGCGTAGTGCCGAAGGGGCCGCGGAACGAGCTGATATAGGCGCGCATGTTCTCTGCATAATTGGCGAAGAACTCCTGCCGTCCAACGCGCCAGGTCGCGCCGATCTGCGGCTGGAACCAGTCTTTCGCGGCGATCTTCCCGTTGATGAACGGAGTGCCGAAGGTCGTTGTGATGCCGTTCTCGACCCGAGCGCCCTTGAAGCCACCCGCGATCGTCAGGGCATCGCTAAGTTGCCAACTGTCGCTGACGAAAAACTGATTGGTAACCGTGGTGAGATCGGTGAGGAAGTCGCTGCGGAACGGGCTCTTCAGCAGATCGGTCACGTCAGGCCGATTTGTTTGACTTACCGCGTAATAGCTACGGTCGGTCGTTGCATCATTGTCTTCGTGCCAGTAGCCGATCTGAAACGTATGCGCGCCCAGGCGAGCAGTCGCACGCGCTATGCCGCCATCCCGGTTGATGCCGTATTCGGTTGTTCGGACCGACAGCGGGAAGCCATCTGGGCTGAACACCGCCGGCGTGTAAATGCCGCCGCTGCCGCGATCGTAGTGGTGATAGTATGTTGCGCCGAGATCGAGCCAGTCTGCCACCGGCACGTTGAGCGTCAGTGCGCCCAGCCAGTCCTTACGAAAGCCACCGCTGTCGTAATAGGTGTCGTTTACATTGGTATAGGGCGAGGGGAAGACCACGCCGGCCGTGGGGAATGGTAACGCTCGTCTGGCGGCCGCAGCCGTTTGATTGGCACTGACTTGCGACAGCAGGACTGCCGTGTCGAAGTCCGGCCGAAGGAAGTCGAGATCGTAGCCGATGCGGTCGAGCGTCGCCGGTGAGAGATCGGCGTAGTTCCGCTCCTTATGCAGCGAGTAGTTCAGCCACCCGGTCAGCGTGGCGTCGCCGATCCGCTGGACGACCTTGCCATTGATCTTGCGATCGGTCTGCTTGCCAAACCCCTTCCACTTGTCAGCATCGTGATAGACGCCTGACACCGAGATTAGCGTGCCAGTGGAAAGCAGGCCGCTATCGATCCGGCCGTAGAGATGCACAGTGTCGTACATGCCGTAGGTGCCGGCGATCTCGCCGCCGATCGTTTCGGAAGGCGCGCGCGATACGAATTCGAGATTGCCGCCTAGGTTGCTAGTCGAAGCAATCGCAAGTGAGCCGGCACCCTGCGACACGTCTACCCGCGCGATGTTCTCCGCCGCAATTGCGCGGCTGACGTGCAAGCCGTTGTGGCCGTTGTAGAACATGTCCCCAAGCGGCACGCCGTCTAACGTGTAGCCCATCTGGCTCTGATTGAAGCCGCGCACTGACAATCGCGTGCCCAGCTCGTAGCTGCCAAACGGATCGGAGCTTTGCAGCGCCACACCCGGCAACCGTGAAACCGCCTTCAGGGGCGAACTGCCGGGAGGAAGAATGTCGATAGCTGCCTTGGTGACAGTCTGCTCCTGCCTCACACGGCCAGAGCCATAGACGACAATTTCTCCCTGGTCTTCCGAGGCATCTGGTGCGCTGGCGCCTTCAGACGCTGTGGCAGCCGGGCGTTCTGGTAGAGCACCGGATTGTGCCTGGGCCGTGCCGGCGGCCAACAGCAAGGCGCTGACGGAGCTCAGCAGGAGCGTCTTCGAAATCATCTATTCCCCCTGGGATTTTAGCAGACTTTTCACCAAGTCTTGAAATGACGCCGCTAGGGACCTCTGATGGCGACAGCGTTGCGAAGCGGCGACACTTTCGTGACAATATGGCGATTCGTCATCAGCAGGTCACGCCAGGGGCGTACTCAGGATTTATGCTCGAGACGCTGCACCCAACCTGGCATCGCCGCGCTGTCATGATGGCAATGGCATCGCTAGCCATCATGCCATCGACGCCCATCGATGCTCATGCACGCACCGATATTGATCCGTTCGGACTTGGCGTCGCCAGCGGCGATCCGTCGGGCGACGGATTTGTCCTATGGACGCGGTTGATCGGGCGCGGCCTTGCTCCGCTCGATGCGAAGGCCGTCTCGGTGCGGTACGAGGTCGCTGCTGATCGCGGCTTTCGAACGATCGTCCGCCGCGGCGTCCTACCCGCACGGCCGGAAGCCGCCCACAGCGTCCATGTCGAGGTCGGTGGGCTGCCGTCTGGTCGTGCCTTCTGGTATCGCTTTCACGCGCTCGGGGCGACGAGCCCCATCGGCAGGACGACGACCGTACCGCAAACGTCCGCTCGGCTGCGGATAGCGGTAACGTCGTGCCAACATTGGGAGCAGGCTCGCTTCGGAGCCTACCGCGACATGATTGCGCAGCAGCCCGACCTAGTGCTCCAGCTTGGCGACTACATCTACGAGCAAACTTATCCCGATCAGGCAAAGGTCCGCTCGTTTGG
This sequence comes from Sphingomonas sp. OV641, assembly GCF_900109205.1. NCBI lineage: Bacteria > Pseudomonadati > Pseudomonadota > Alphaproteobacteria > Sphingomonadales > Sphingomonadaceae > Sphingomonas > Sphingomonas sp. OV641. The sequence continues at coordinate 76,939 of NZ_FNZB01000006.1, forward strand.
CACGTCGGAGCCGCTGGACCTTGGCGGGTACCGGCAGCGGCATGCGCTCTACAAGACGGACCCCGATCTACAGGCCGCCCATCGCGCCTGCCCGTGGGTAGTGACGTGGGACGACCACGAAGTCCTCAACGACTATGCAAATCTCGCCAATCGGACCGGCGAACCCGCTGCCATGTTCGCGACGCGACGTGCCGCTGCTTACCAGGCATACTTCGAGCATATGCCGATCCGGCCGAGCATATGGCACGGTGCCAGTACGCCCCGGCTCTATCGAGCCGTCGATTGGGGCGACCTTGCGTCACTTTCCGTGTTGGATACGCGCCAGTACCGCAGTCCGTCACCCTGCGCTCCTGCCGGCATAGCGCGCAACGTCCGGCTAGACGGATGTGCGGAGGCCGCGGCATCGACGGGGACGATCATGGGGGCAACACAGGAACGCTGGCTCGACCAGCGGCTCGCCAGCGAGCATCGTCCGTGGACGCTGATCGGACAGCAAGTTTTCTTCGCGCCGCTTGCTCTTGATAGCGCAGGCAGAGCAACGTTCAGTGATCAATGGGACGGCTATACGGCGAACCGAAGCCGTATCCTGCAGGGCCTGTCACGATCCACCGTCACGAGCCCACTTGTCCTGAGCGGCGATGTGCATTCCTTTTGGGTCAACGACCTGAACGACAGCGGCGGGCGCCCGGTCGCAGGCGAAATCGTCACGTCCGCGCTAGCCGCGGCCTCACCCCCCAAGGGGCGCTTCGGCGACGCTCTAGCCAACAACGGCCACATACGGTTCTCCGACGTGGAGCAAGCCGGGTACGTACTGATCGACATCGGTCAAACGCAGCTAACCGCCGATCTTCGGGCGATCCGCGACCGTCAATCGGCCGATAGTCCTGTCGCCAGCATCGCCATGTTTGGGATGGCATGCGGAAGCCGCCGACTAGAGCGCGCGTGATTGCCCTCAAGCACGCTGGACCACCCGGGCGGCCGGGGTGGGCCGTCCTGTACATTTCGCAAATAGCTCGATCGCCTGATCGCAGACGAGGCAATGGCCTTCGCAGCAATCGTGCATGAGGAAGGCCACCAGGTCCGACAGCGCCGGGAAAATCGCGCTGTAGATGATCGACCGTCCCTCGCGACGGCTCACCACCAAACCAGCCTGTTCAAGCTGGCTAAGGTGAAAGGACAGGCGCGAGGGCGGCGTGCCGCCCAGCTCCTCGCCGATCGCGCCAGCAGAGCGGCCGTCTGCGCCTGCTACGACCAGCAGCCGAACAATGCGCAGCCGGGTCGCATTCGAGATGGCGGCGAACGCTGTCAGCGCTTGATTCTCATCCATGGTCAGCCCAATGGTTCAACATTATTTGAAATGTAGTCGCCCTGTTAGACGGCATAAGAGGCGATCGATGAACCTTAACCGGGTCGCCGCGAACGGGCCAGCCATCGCTCCTGTATCGCGGTCTTGCAGTGCGAAGTTCGCCGATAACCTGCTAATGCTACTTAGTCGCCATGGCTGGGTCGGTGCGCTTATTGCAATGTTCGTTGCGATCATGCTGGTTTCGCCGGCCAGCGCCCAGACGACCGCCCCGGTGCAAACGGCATGGCGGCTGCTCGATTACGTCGCAGTGGACTATCCCGAAGCGGTGAAGGGCGGCCAGATCGTCAGTCCGACAGAATATGCTGAAATGACGGAGTTCTCCGCCTCGGCACGCGAGCGGATAACCAGCTTGGCATCCTCGTCTGCCAAGGCCGATTTGGCGCGCCGGGCTACTGCACTGGAGCGGCTGATCGCGGCCAAGGCCCCCGCCGAAGCGGTAGGAACCGCCGCACGCAGCCTCGCTGCTGATCTCATCGCCGCGTATCCTGTGCCGCTCGCCCCGGCCGTCGCCCCCAATTACCTGCGCGGGCAAGCGCTGTTCAACCAGAACTGCGCGAGCTGCCACGCCATGACCGGGGACGGAAAGGGGCCGAAATCGGTCGGGCTAGATCCTCCACCGATCGCATTCATCGATAAGGCGCGCGCTCGCGAGCGCAGCACGTTCGCGTTTTATCAGGTGCTGGAACAAGGCATCGACGGCACCAGCATGGAAAGCTTTGCCGATCGTCCGCTTCAGGACCGTTGGGATCTCGCGCTATACGCTGGCACCTTCGCCTTTCCCGCTAGGGTCAGGACTCACTGATCAGAGCCAGAAGATGACGGTGGCTGCGAGGGCGATGGCGGAGAAGAAGACCGTCGGACATCGATCGTAGCGGGTGGCGACGCGGCGCCAGTCCTTCAGGCGCCCGAACATGATCTCAATACGGCTGCGGCGTCTGTAGCGGCGCTTGTCGTATTTGACGGGCTGGTGTCGAGATTTCCGACCTGGGATGCACGGTTCGATACCCTTCGCCTGCAAAGCATCCCTAAACCAGTCGGCGTCATAGCCCCGGTCGCCCAGGAGCCAGCGCGCTTTTGGCAGATCGTCCAGTAGCGCTGCCGCACCGGTGTAGTCGCTGACCTGGCCAGCGGTCATGAAGAAGCTGAGAGGTCGGCCGTTTGCGTCGGTGACGGCGTGAAGCTTCGTGTTCATGCCACCCTTGGTGCGGCCGATCAGCCGCCCGAGATCCCTTTTTTTACCCGCAGGCTCGATGCCGTGCGGTGTGCCTTCAAATAGGTCGCGTCGATCATGACGGTCTTCGGATCGGCACCTGCGGCCGCCAACCCTTCCATCATGCGGAGGAAAACCCCCATCTCGCCCCAGCGCTTCCAGCGATTGTAGAGCGTCTTGTGCGGGCCATACTCCTTTGGCGCATCCCGCCATCGCAGCCCGTTGCGATTGACGAAAACGATGCCGCTCAACACCCGCCGATCATCAACGCGAGGCTTGCCGTGGCTCTTGGGAAAGTACGGTTGCAGACGCGCCATCTGCTCGTCCGTAAGCCAGTACAGGTCGCTCATTCTCAGTCTCCTTTCGGAGCCTGAATCAGATCGCGCCGCTCACATCAATGGGTCCTGACCCTAGCGCAATCTGCCGAAAGCACATCCCTGGATCGGTAATCCGGTGCTGCGAATTGCCGGCACGACGCGCGATCGGATCGAGGCGCCGGTCGAGC
>NZ_FNZB01000007.1 GCF_900109205.1 Sphingomonas sp. OV641
GCTCGACCGGCGCCTCGATCCGATCGCGCGTCGTGCCGGCAATTCGCAGCACCGGATTACCGATCCAGGGATGTGCTTTCGGCAGATTGCGCTAGACCGGCATACTCATGATGTCCTTGTAGGCCGAAAGCACTTTATTGCGAACTTGTAACGTCGCCTCGAAGGCGATTGAGGACTCCTGCCGCGCTAGCATGACCTTCGCAATGTCGGTTTCCTCTCCTCGTTCGTAGGCGACCGTCAAAGCACCAGCGCGCGCATTGATCGCGTTAATTTTTTGAAGCTGCGTCTGAAAAGTGGTGGCGAAGCCGCCTGGCTCCGCGAGTCCTGATTGCGACACGCCCGCCGCTCCGCTCACTCCTGAGACGGAATTCGGGCTATCCGCCTTTCCCAGCGCGGTGTTCATCGCTGCGTCAAAAGCCGCTCCTCTCGTAGCCCCAGAAACGGTGTCAGAATTCGGGTTGCTCGCTACATTCCGAAGCGCCGCGTTCTTGTCGAGTACGGCGTTCCGCAAGGCCATGACATCGTTGATGGAGATGCTGCTCATATTCACCTCAGTGCGCCTTCAGCGCACCTACATGTCGCATTGAAACCGTTAGGTTACGGTTAACTGAACTTAGTACTGATTGCCTATTCGTGAAGCCATGCACCGACTCGCAATTAGGTCCGCGCAAGGCTGCTACGGTTAGGCTATGGTCGGATGGTATAATTATCAATTACTTAGCGGAATAGACACGCGGTTACTATGGGGCGATCCTAATCGTGCATCGTACCGCCTCGTCTGCTTTGCCTGCCGCTTTTCTGCATCGGTCGATCGTCTCGCGGTTGGCCGTCACGATCTTGTCGGCCCCGACGATCGCGCGGAACGCGGCCGGGCTGGCGCTCTGCATCATCCGCTGCCCCGCTTCCCAACGGGGAAGGTCGAGCGTCCGCGCCGCCATGCGCTCGGGCCATTGCCAGCTCGCCGGCGCGATCTCGCGCGCGACGAGGCCCGGCACGATCGCCCATGCAAGGATGCCGGCCACCGCCCCGCCCAGGGCGAACCATAGTTGCCGGTTCCTCTGGTCGGCGCGTGTCCATGCGGACCCGGCGATGGCGCGAAGCTCGGCCATGACGCGGGCCTTGTCCTCGCCCGCCTTGGCGAGCGCGGCCTGGTCCTCGCGCCGGGCGGCGTTGCCCGCCGCCGCGATCCGCTGCGCCATTTGCTCGGGCGTCATCGCCAGCGCCGGGGCGGCCTTCAGAAACTGGCCGATGCGCGCGATGTTCTCGCCCGCCGTGTCCACGCCCTGCTGCATCCGCCCCAGCGTCTCGGAATAATCGGGTATGTCTTGTCCGCCGCGCTCGGCCGCCAAGCCCTCCACGGCGCGGCGCAACAGCGCAAGCTCGCCGCGCATCGCCTCGAACGCCTCGGCTGCGTCGGCTCCTTGGCTATCGTCCTCGTCCGTCACCTGTCCCCCTTACCGGCTCATGCCACGATCGCGGTCGCGGCCTTGTCCGACCGACTGCGCGAGCTCCTGCCCGATCGACCGGCCCCGCTCCATGCGCAACGCCAGCTCGGACGCGCGGGCGCGCAACACGGATTCGAGCTGCGGATCGCGATGCAATCCGCCCGCCATGTTCTCCATGCGCTTGCCCAACTTATCAGCGCCGGCACGCTCCATGCTGGCGCGCGCCTCCTTCATGCCCTGCCACTGCTCCACGAACCGGTCCGCGCGCTTCTCCGGGTCGATGCGGACCTGGCGCTCCGTCTCCATCGCCTTCACCGCGCCGCCCGTATTCCCCTCGGCCGCGTCGCGCGCGAGTCGGGGGTCGCGCTCGATCGCGCTGGCAAGGTCGCGGCTCCCAAGCGGTCGCACCTGGTCGAGCGCGTCGCCAGCCTTCGCCAGCGCCTGTTCCTGGTGCGCCAGCACCGGCGACCCCTTGTCCCGCATCCGGCCTATATCCGCTGCGGCGCGCCCATAGCGCTCGATCGCGCGGGCCTGCGAGGATGCCGGCGGCCGATCGGCCGCGACACGCTCCGGCGACGTCGCTTTCTCGGTCGCCGGCTTCGGCCGGAACCCCGCGAACATGCCCCGCGCCTTGTCGCGGACCTTCGCCACTATTTCACGCGCGAGTTCCGGGAACCGGATCTCGCGCCGATCGGCGAACGCGCGGGCCTGGTCCTGTTCCGGGCGCGCATAGTCGCCCGCCATGTCCTTGCCCCGATCACGCGACAGGGCGCGGACGAGCTGACGCTGGTCGGCGAAGTCGTCGCGCCCGTAATGGAGCTGCACGTCATCACGATGCCGCGACATGCCGACATAGGCGCTGTGGCGGTCCATGCCGGGGGTGGCGAGGACGTGGGCGTGATCGACGGTCACGCCCTGCGCCTTATGGAAAGTGGCGGCGTAGCCGTGATCGACCGCGGCATAGTCCTTTGCGTCGAACGCGACCCGCGCGCCGCTGTCGAGCCGAACCTTCATCCCCTCGGCCGATACCTGCTCGATCGTGCCAAGCGTGCCGTTCTTCACCCCTAGCGACCGCTCGTTCCGCAGGAACATCAGGCGGTCGCCGCGCGCGAACGCGCGCGTCCCCCGGTCGGCGCTGAACGTCACGTCGTCGCCAAGGTCGCCGGTCGCGCGAAGTCGGCCGCGCGCTTCCTCGTTCAGCTCGCGGACCTCGGCGTTGGTGTGGGTGAGGATGATGCGGGATTTGCCCGGTTCGGCCTGGCGCTGCCGATCCCAGCCATCGACCAGCTCGCCCCGCGCCTGCTCGCGCGTGTCGGCCGCGTGGACCATGCCCTTGCCGTCATAGGCGTGGATCGCCTCGCCGGTGCGCCCGGTCGCCAGCGCGCGGGTGGCGTCGCGCTGCCAATCCTCGCGCTGCCGGCGAATCTCGGTGATCTCGGCCGCGCCGTGCCGCTCGGTGACGCTGCGGAACGCCGCGCCCGCCTCGATCGCCTGTAACTGCTCGGGGTCGCCGATCATCACGACCTTGGCCCCGGCGTCACGCGCCTGGCTCAACACCCGCTCCATCTGGCGCGAGCCGATCATGCCCGCCTCGTCCACCACCAGCACGTCACGCGGGCCTAGCTGCTCGCGCCCCTGCCCCCATGCGTGCTCAAGGCTGGCGAGGGTGCGGGACTGGATGCCGGACCCGCCCTCAAGGTTCTCGGCCGCGATCCCCGACAAGGCCGCACCGCGCACCTGGTAGCCCTGCCGCTCCCAAGCCTCGCGCGCGACGCCCAACATCGCGGATTTGCCGCTGCCGGCGTAGCCGACGACCGACGCCAGCCCCTTGCGGCCGGTGATATGGTCGAGGGCGTCGCGCTGCTCGGCCGACAAGACGAGCCCCCTGCCCTGGGCCGCGCCGATCGCGGCGTCACGCTGGCGATCGGCGATGCCGTGACCGTCGCGCGCCGCCAGCGCGCCGGCGCTGCGCTCGAGCCGGGCCTCCACCGCGATCATGTCGCGCGACGTGAACCGCTCCTGGTCGCGTCCGTCCTTCCCCAACGCGACCAGCTCGGGGCTGGCGCGCACCGCGGTCATCACCTGGTCGAACTGCTCCTTGCCGTCGCTGTGCCGGAACGCGAACACGGCCAGGTCGCGGGTGGTGAACGTCGCCTGCTGCCGGGTGATCGCGTCCAGCGCGATCGACGGGTTGGCGATGATCTTCTCGCCATTGTCGCGGGCGATGCGCGCGTGATCCTCGATCCGCTCGGCCTCAAGCCCCTGCTCCGGTCTGCGCGATGCTGCCGGGCCGATCTTGTGCTGCGGCTCCAGCGCGATCCCCTGCGCCTCATAGGAGCGATGGTCGATCCGCCCTTCAAGCCCCAGCTCGGCCATGCGCTCGTTGACGTGCGCGCTCCACGCCTCGCGCCAGTCCTTCAACAGCTCGGTGCTGTTCCAGCCCCGGTTTTTCTTCCCGAACCCCTCCGGCCCCACATCGCGCATCGCCAGCATCACAGGGGGCGTTTGCGGGAGGGGGCGGAATCCTACGCTAAGGATTTGGGCCAGCGATATTCCCCGGTTAGATTGATGTGTTCCCATCCCAACGGCGAGACGTGGGCGAGTAGATCAGGCGCGATATGGGTACCGCTGGCGGCCCGGGTATTGACGACCTCGCCGAGCTTCATGGTGTTCCAGAATATGATGATGGCGGCGAGCAGGTTCATTCCGGCGATGCGATAGTGCTGGCCTTCGCCGGATCGATCCCGGATTTCACCTCGGCGGTGGAAGCTGATGGCGCGCTTTAGGGCGTGGTGGGCCTCACCCTTGTTGAGGCCGATCTGAGCCTGGCGCTGGAGGCCGGCATCAAGAATCCAGTCGATCATGAACAGGGTTCGCTCGATGCGGCCCACCTCTCGCAATGCGAGGGCCAGCTCATTCTGGCGCGGGTAAGAGGCGAGCTTGCGAAGAATCTGGCTGGGGGCGACGATCCCCGCTGCGATCGTCGCCATGATGCGCAGGATGTCGGGCCAGTTGCGCTCGATGAGCGGTTCATTGATCTTACCTCCGACCAGCGCTCGCACATTGGCCGGCGTCGCGTTGGGCGTGAAGGCATAGAGTCTTTTCTGAGGGAGATCGCGGATACGGGGGGCGAACCTGTAGCCGAGCAAGGCGCAGGCGGCGAACACATGATCGGTGAAGCCGCCCGTGTCGGCAAAATGCTGGCGAACGCGGCGGCCCGCGTCATTCATGAGCAGCCCGTCCAGGATATAGGGAGCCTCGCTGACCGTTGCCGGGATCACCTGGGTTGCGAACGGCGCATATTGATCGGACACATGGCTGTATCCCTTGAGGCCCGGGACGTTGCCATATTTCGCGTTGATCAGATTCATCGCCTCGCCCTGCTCGGTAGCAAGGAAGAACTGCCCGTCGCTGGATGCCGATTGCCCTTGTCCCCAGAAGGCGGCCATGGGCAGGGCGGCGTGGGCCTCCACGATCATGGCGAGCGCCCGATCATAGGCGCTGCCTTCGACATGCCAGCGCGCGATCCGCAGCAATTCCCAGAAGCTGTGCGTGTTGGTCGCCGCCGCCATCTTGCGCAAACCGAGATTGACGCCTTCCGCCAGCAACACGTTCATCAGGCCGATCCGGTCGCTGCAGGGCGCGCCGGTGCGCAGATGCGTGAACGCCTCGGAAAATCCGGTTCGCTCATCGACTTCCAGCAACAGATCGGTGATCCTCGCGGGCGGGAGCTGTTGATAGAGATCGAGCACGAGATCCTCGGCCCCTTCGGGCGTGTCGGCCCTCAGCTTGTCGATGTGCAGCTTGCCGTTCTCGATGATGCCGCCTGGGATCGTGCCGGTTCGCGCCGCGCGGCCAAACTCCTTCAGCCGTGTATCCAGTCGAGCCCTGCGCTCGGCCAGCCATTCGCCGGGTCGCAGCGGCACGGCGACCTGTACAACCGTTGCAGCGACTATTTCCTGTTGCAGGACGGGGCCGCGCCCACGCTGGACGATGCTCGCGAGCTTTTCTCCGATGTGCCGCCCGAAAAGAGCGCCCACAATCAAGCTGTCCTGGGATGGAAGGGGCCTGGCGGCCTATATGCAATCGCGGCCATCCTCCGCGATTATCCGCGTGATGGCACATGGTATCTCGGCTTCATGATCGTAGATGCCGCACAGCGTGGTCGTGGCGTCGGACGCTCAATTTACTCGACGGTCGAAAGCTGGGCCGCTGCGAGAGGTGCCACAGAGATTCGGTTGGCCGTGCTGGAAGCGAATGAAGCGGCAGAGCGATTTTGGCGTTCTCTCGGCTTCATTGAGTATCGGCGCGTTGGGCCAGACACCTTCAAAATGCGTAGCCATCGCCGGATAGAACTGAGCCGTCGCCTTTCTGGCGCGACCGTAGAAGGCAGCAACAAGTAAGATCTCGCGCCGGCTATCTGGGCGAGCTTGGCGTAGGATTCCGCCCCCTCCCGCAAACGCCCCCAATGCTGGCCGCTCGATCGCGTTCTGGGACAGCCCCACGACCTGTTCTACCCGCCTGACGAGATTGCGGCGCGTCGTCCAGGCGCAGACCTGGCGGCCGCCCTTCACGAGGGCACGCTGGAGCGCGAAGCGTGGCGGGTCTGCGAGAACGGCGCGGAATATCTCGCGCGCCTGACGATCAGCGCCCTGTTCGAAGGCGACACACATCGAGGCTTCGCCTGCATCAGCCGCGATGTCACCGACGAGGCGGCGGTCCGCGCATCGATCGAGACCCGCGAGCAGCATCTGCAATCGATTCTGGCGACGGTGCCGGATGCGATGATCATCATCGACGAGACCGGCGCCATCACGTCGTTCAGCGCAGCGGCACAACGCCTGTTCGGCTACAGCGAAGCCGAGCTCGTCGGCCGCAACGTCTCCTGCCTCATGCCCCAGCCCGATCGCGACCGGCATGACGAATATCTCGCGCATTATCTGCAGACCGGCGAGCGCCGGATCATTGGCCTCGGTCGCGTCGTGGTCGGCCAGCGCCGCGACGGCTCGACTTTCCCGATGCAGCTGACGGCGGACAGTCAGGATTACCGATCGGGCCAGACGCGACTGGCAAAGATCATGGTGAGGCCGAGCGCAGCGATCCTGATGAATTGCACGTTCATCTTCACAAAGGCCAACGACTGACCGCCGAAATCCTCGAGATCATGGCGAGCACCAACCGTAAGGCCTTCGAACGCCACCGCCATGCGGTGCGCGACGCCCATGCCAAGAGCCACGGGTTCCTGAAGGGTGAGTTGGTCATCCCGGAACTGCCGGAGCATCTGCGCCAGGGGCTTTTCGCTCGTCCCGCCACCTATTCCGTGGTGATCCGCCTCTCATCAGCGCCCGGAGATATTCACTCCGATACGATACCGGCTCCGCGCGGTATGGCGATCAAGGTCATTGGCGTGGCGGGGGAGCGGCTTCTCCCCGAAGACCAGGGCCGCAACCAGGATTTCCTGCTGGTCAATATCCCGACCCTGAGCTTCGGCACGATCGGTAAATATCGCCAGCTCATCGGCCTTCTGGAAAAGAATGCCCAGAACCCGGCCGTTCTCCAGCGCGCCATGGCCGGGGTGGCGCGGGGAGTGGAAGCCGCGGTCGAAGCGGTCGGCGTCGAGCCCGGCGCCACGCTGCGCGGTCTCGCGCGCGACAATGACCAAGCGCATCGACGGTGTGCAGACTTTCAATGTCATGAAGGGCGGCGAATATCTGTTCATGCCAAGCCTGTCCGCGCTCAAATGGCTGGCGGCCGGGAGCTGGGGTTAGGAACCCGCCGGTCAGCCGCTCCTCGTCTTCGCCGAGAACCTCCACGTCCGGGGAATAGCCAATGTAGGTTTCAGTCAAGGGCACTCCTTCGCGTTTTAATTTCGATACTGCGGACGATTTCGGGTCGAAATCGCCGTTGATTTCGGATATCAGTTGATATCTGGTTTTTACTGAGAGCGCGGAACCGCCGAAAAGGTTTCGCACGTCTCGCCCGTTGGTTGGAGAACGAACCCATGCCGCTTACGCGCAAGGACACGCAGCGCCAGACGCGGGACCGGCTGATCGCCGCCGCACATACCTCGATCATCGAGGAGGGGGTCGCCGCCATGTCGATCCGCAACATCTGCAGCGCGGCCGGCCATTCGCAGGGTGCCTTCTACTCGAACTTCGCCAGCAAGGACGATCTGCTGGTCGAGATCCTGCAGAGCCATATCCAGGATGAGGTCACACTGCTTCGCGACCTGGTCGCGCACTCCTCCGGCGATGATATCGAGGCAACGCTCCAGGTGCTGGCCGCCCGGCTCGCGAAGCTGGCCGGTGAAGCGCAATGGTCGCTCCTCTCGATCGAATTGCAGCTTCACGCGCGGCGCGATCCGGCTTTCGCCGAGCGGCACCGGGAGGGCAAGGCGGCCTGCTATCGGATGTTCGGTGAACTCGTTGCCGATCTAACGCAACGCTTCGCACTTCGACCGGCCTTGCCGCCGATGCAGACCGGTATCGGTCTTTACGCGGTCTGGATGGGACTGGCGGTGCAGGGCGATGTCGAAGGCGCCATGCCGCGCGACGAGATGCTCGTCGGCTTCTTCCGCGCCATGGCAGGACTGGGTTCGTCGCATGAGGAGCAGGCGTATTCGTGAGCGGGATCGTGTCAGATCGTCGACGCATCGGCTGCGATGAGCACGGACACCCACTCGTCGGCGAGGTGGATGAGCATCGGCGCTTCCATATCCGCTTCCGCGCCCGGGACGCCGACATCGACGAACTCGGCCATGTCAACAATGCGGTCTGGGTGACCTGGATTCAGGATGTGTCGGTGGCGCATTGGCTGACGGCCGCGCGGCCGCAGGATCGCGACCGGTTCGTCGCGGTCGTGCTGCGCCATGAGGTCGACTATCGCGGCAATGTCCGGGCGGGAGACGAGGTCAGTGCGATCACCTGGGTCGTCCGAGCGCCGCGGGGTGCCCGCCGGGATGCGGTCCACACCCGGCTCGGCGCCGATGGCCGATCTTCCAACGCCTCCGGCCCGCCTTCGAGGTAGCGATCATACCAGCGGTAGAATGTCCGACGAGGGATGCCGAGTTGGTCCAGCGTGCGCTTGGCCGACAGGTGCGACTGCTCGACGGTTCTGATGATCTCGAGCTTCTCGGATGCGGGATATCTCATTCGTCGTTGCCCCCATCCGCGACCATGCTTTTTTTGAGCAGACGGTTTTCCAGTGTCAGATCGGCCACGCATGCCTTCAGGGCCCGGGCTTCGCGGCGCAGGTCCTGGACCTCTCCGGTGGTCGCGGCACGGGCGGTGTCGCCGGCCAGGCGGCGCTTGCCAGCTTCCATGAACTCCTTCGACCAGGTGTAATACAGGCTCTGGGCAATGCCTTCCTTGCGGCATAGCTCGGCGATGCTGTCTTCCCCGCGCAGGCCATCCAGCACGATGCGGATCTTGTCCTCGGCCGAAAAGTGGCGCCGGGTCTGTCGGCGGATGTCCTTCACTACCCGCTCTGCTGGGGCCTTGGCGGGCGATTTTACATTGGAGGATCTCGGCTTCATCTTCGTTCCTTCGTCACTACGACGAAGCCCAGATCCTCCTTAAATCACAACCTCAAATCTGTGCCATTGGTGCTGACGGCGGACACTGCCTGACCCGTGTCGCCCAAGTTCCCGGGTCTTGTAATGGCAGGTTCAACTGAAATCAGCCGCGCGCAATTGGACGTTGAATGGCTGGCTTTGGTCGGCTGCCGACTTAACGTGCGTGTCAGCTATCCTCGCAACCCGGCTCCGATCCGGACTGTCTCCTACCGGCCAATGTACGACAAACAGGTGTTTTCCGACGCCCTCAGGCCTTAGCGTATATCTGTGCCCGTTTTATGTGACGCCCCCATCCCGGTCAGGATCAGCAGGGCAACGATGATCGTTCCTACCAGGGAGAAGCCCGTCAAGGCCTCCTCGGCGAGCGAGACCCGCTCCATATCACCGGTCGCTGCTTTAGGCATAACCAGCGCGAGGAAGGCTGCAAGCGCGCCGACCCAGGCGCCGGCGGCGAGCAGATGGACGAGATCGGCGACCAGTTGCAGCCAGCCCGGATAGCCTTCGCCAGCCGCGCCATGTCCGCTCCAGGCGAGGGTCGCGAGCGCGAGCGCGCCTGCGAGAGTAGAGGCGATGAAGGCGGGACGTGATTGCCGTCGATACAAGAGGACGCAGAATAGGAGGACAAGGAGCGCGACAAGGCGCGCCTTCAACGCCGCCCCCATGGCCGTCTCATTGATGAGATCACCCAGCAGGGCGAAATCAGGCTGTGTGAGCGGCAGTCCGGACATGGCCGCAGCCTGCACCGCAAAGCCCAACGCAGATAGCAGCAGCCCGAAGCAGGCAAGACAGGCCACCATCGCCCCCATCGGCAGATGCCGCTGCACCGTCCGGCCGCCACCTGGGGCATAGAGCGCGAACAGCGGCAGGCCGAACAAGAGGCCGAGATCGGCGTACAGCGCCCAGCGGATCGCGATGCCTGCTACCTCACTCATTGCCCTATCGCACGATGAAGGCGAGATTGCCCTGGATGCGGTGCGTGTCCATCGAGACGACATGCCAGGTGACCTGATAGGTACCAGCGCCAAGCGGCTTGGCCAGTGTCAGCGCCAACGTCTTGTTACCGCCCTCGACCGCGGTCTTGAAGCCGGTCACCGCCATGCGATGGTTTGGCATGCCGGGCATACCGGTCATAACGATCTCGGCACCAGATAGTCTGGCCATCAGGCCTTCACTGAACGTCAGAGTGATACGCGACGGTGCCGAGACTCTGGCGTTGGCGGCGGGCGTTGAAGACACGAGCTTGGGATGTGCATAGGCCGGAGCCGAAACGCTCAGGCTGACGGCGGCGACAGCTGCGAAAGGCGAAAGGAAGCGCATTCGGGAATTCTCCAGTCATTGACATGAGAGAATACGCAGCTGCAGCCTGCACCCCTCTCAAATTTCTTTTCTGTTCCGAGCCAAGGGGTCGTGGGCCAGAATGCGTATTGTGAAGAGAAGACGGAGAAACACCATGGACCACCTTGACGAAATGCTCGCGAAATTGCGCGATGCCCCAATTGACCCCAGGCTTGCCGGCCTGGACAGCCGCGTCCTGACGGAAATCGCTAGGGTCCAGGCCATGCCGCGCTTGGGCGCAACGACGTTTGGTCTAGCCGCCGCAGTCGCGCTTTTCATCGGCATCGCGGGCTCCGCGGTTCCAATCGGGTCGGCGGACGCGAGCCCGATATCGCCCTTCGATGCGCAGTTGGCGCTCGCGCCCTCGACGCTGCTGGGCTCGCAATGATGCGGGACCGCCGCCGGCTCCTGCTCCTCCTACTGTTGACCTTTACCGCGGCGATCGCCGGGGTGGTGATCGGGCGGATCTATGTGGTGTCGGCACCGCCCGTGGAAAACGAACTGCACGAGCTGCTCCATCGGGATCTCAAACTGGATACGGCTCAGCACGCCCGGCTGGAGTTCATCGAGAAGAATTATGCCATTCGGCGTCAGGCACTTGAAGCCGAGCTGCGCGCCGACAATGCTCGCCTAGCAGAGGCGATTGAGGCGGAACATGGCTATGGCCCTAAAGTCGCGGCGGCAGTGGACCGCTCGCACCAAGCCATGGGCGCGCTGCAGAAGGAAACGCTCGAGCACATCTTTGCAATGCGTGCCGTACTTCGCCCCGATCAGACGCAGAAGTTCGACGACGCCGTAGTGAAAGCGCTGACGGCAAAGTCCGAATGACCATAATTCTCCCCGACTGCTCGGACGGGGAGCTTGCCGCTCTTGCACTCGTCGGCCGGCAGGCCGCTTTCGCCGAACTTGTGCGGCGACACCAAGGCTGGGTATTTCGGCTCGTGCGCAGCCATATAGGTGACGGAGAGGAGGCGCTGGACGTCACGCAGGCAAGCTTCGTCGCCGCCTTCGCCGCACTCAACCGCTATGACGCTGCGCGACCCTTCCAGGTCTGGATGTCCCGGATCGTCATCAACAAATGCCATGACTGGCGGCGCCGGCGCGCGGTCCGGAACTTCTTCTCCATGGCCCTGCCGCTGGGCGAGGCGGATGACGTCGCCGATGAGGCGCCGCTACCCGACCAGGCAATCGGCGCCGAGCAGCAACTGGCAGAGGCGATGAAAGCGATCGCCGCCCTGCCCGCCTCTCTCAAAGACACGCTCATCCTGCGGACGATCGACGAGAAATCGGAAGCCGAAACCGCCGAGATTCTCGGCATCAGCCAGAAGGCAGTCGAGACCCGCCTCTACCGCGCCCGCGCACGCCTCGCGGAAATGTTGAAGAAAGTTTGAGGGGGATGAGGCCACGCTGCGTATTTCCAATAGGTCCGCCCTCTTTCTTAAAGCTGAGACAACCGAATGATTTCTGCTCTCGACCGCCGCCAGTTCCTCCGCGGCGCGGCCCTCGCCGGTGGCGGCGCCGCCTTGTCAGCCTGGCTGCCGGCCTGGGCGCAGACGATCTCGCCGGGGATGCGACCGACGCTGCCGACCGTGTCGGGCGAAGACATCACGCTCACCATCGCCCGGCAGTCGATGACCATCGACGGGCGCAAGTTCCGGGCAATCGGCCTCAACGGCACGGTCCCCGCCCCGCTGATCCGGCTGCGCGAGGGCCAGCGCGTGCGGCTCAACGTCATCAATCAGCTGGAGGAGGACAGCTCGATCCACTGGCACGGGCTGATCCTGCCGGCCAATATGGACGGTGTGCCGGGCGTGTCTTTTCCGGGCATCAAGCCGGGCTCGAACTACCTCTACCAGTTCTCCGTCGTGCAAAGCGGCACCTACTGGTACCACAGCCATTCAGGCCTGCAGGAACAGGAAGGCCATTACGGCCCGATCATCATCGATCCCGCCGGTGCCGATCCGGTCGCCTATGACCGCGAGCATGTCATCGTGCTCGCCGATCACAGCGCGCTCTCGCCGCAGGCGATCTTCCGGCGCCTCAAGGTCAACCCCGGCCATTTCAATTTCCAGCGCCAGACCCTGGCCGGGCTCCTGTCGGGCAAGGATCAGCCGCTCAAGGACCGGCTCGACTGGGGCCAGATGCGGATGGACCCGGCCGACATCTCCGATGTGACCGGATCCACCTACACCTATCTCGTCAACGGCCATGGTCCGATGGACAACTGGACCGCGCTCTTCACCCCGGGCGAACGGGTGCGGCTGCGGGTCATCAATGCGTCGGCGATGACCACCTTCAACGTCCGCATCCCCGGCCTGCCGCTGACCATCGTTCAGGCCGACGGGCAGAATGTGGTGCCGGTCACCGTCGACGAGTTCCAGATTGGTGTTGCCGAGACCTACGACGTCGTTGTCAGCCCAGGCGATGACAAGGCCTACACCCTTGTCGGCGAGGCGATCGACCGCTCGGGCATGGCGCGTGCCACGCTCGCGCCGAGGGCCGGCATGGCCGGCGAGGTTCCCCCCTTACGCAAACGGCCGCTCGCCGACATGAAGGACATGGGCATGGACATGTCCTCGATGCCGGGCATGGAAGGCATGGACATGTCGGGCGGCGCTATGCGGGGCGTCGATCCGACGGCCGAGAAGAACGCGTCCGCGCGCCTCGCGACCGGCGCGGCGGCAGCGATGGCGACCATGGACAATAGCGCCATGGCAGGCATGGATCATTCGGGGATGGATCATGGATCGATGGCCGGCATGGACCACGGCGCGATGGGCGCCGATGGCCAGATGGCGGGCATGGATCATGGCGGGCACGCGATGGGCTCGATGAAGATGCGCGACTTCTCGAACGCGCCGCAGGTGAAGCGCGACCCGAGCGTCCAGACCATCTCGCCGATGCCCGTAGACCGCACCGGCGAGCCCGGCCAGGGCCTCGCCGACGTCGGCCACAAGGTGCTTGTCTACAGGGACCTGATGGCGCTCGATCGCAATCCGGACGTGCGCGCGCCGAGCCGCAGCATCGACATTCACCTCACCGGCAACATGGAGCGGTTCATGTGGTCGTTCGACGGCGAAAAAATGTCGGACCATCACGAGCCGATCCCCTTCATCGAAGGCGAGCGGGTGCGCGTCAATCTCATCAACGACACGATGATGGGGCATCCGATCCATATTCACGGGCATTTTTTCGAGCTGGTGACGGGGCATGGCGATCACAGCCCACGCAAGCATACGGTGATCGTCCAGCCGGGCGGCAAGGTGACCTGGGACTTCACCGCCGACGCGGTCGGCGACTGGGCCTTCCACTGTCACCTTCTCTACCACATGCATGCAGGGATGATGCGGGTCGTAAGCGTCCGTCCGAAGGGAGATGCCCAATGAGCCGCATCCTCACGCCGCTGGTGAGCGCGATCGCCCTTCTCTCCGCCGCGCCCGCCTTTGCCCAGGATCATTCGATGCACGACATGCCCGGCATGGCGCCGCCGGGCGGGGCGCGGCCGGCGCAGGAGAAAAAGAAGGACAAGGCCGCCGCGCCGCGCCCCAAGCCCGCTGCCGGGCCGCGCGCTCAGAAGCCAGCGCCGGACGCCACCTCGGCGATGGACCATTCGCAGCACCAGGCCAGTCCTGCGCCGCAGGGAGATGCCGCCGGTCAACCGCAACCCGCTTCTCCCGCGATGGCGGAGATGCCGGGCATGGACCACTCCCAGCATCAGGACGGCGCGATGCCGGACATGCCCGGGATGGACCATTCGCAGCATGGCGAGACCGCCATGCCCGGAACCTCCGCCATGCCCGGCATGCAAATGACCGGCACGGCGCTTCCGGCCGGCAATGCGCCCCCGCCGCCTCCCCCAAGCGACCACTTCGCCGATCGTGATTTTCCCGGCGGCGAGATGGCGCGCTCGCGCGACATCATGATGAAGGATAGCGGCGGCAACAATTTCGGGCAGGTGCTGCTCAACCTGTTCGAGTATCAGGCGCATAGCGGCCGCGATGGCTATCGCTGGGATGGCGAAGGCTTTTACGGCGGCGACATCAACCGGCTCTGGCTCAAGAGCGAGGGCGAAGGCGAGTTCGGCCGCGGCATCGACAGCGCCGAGGTGCAGGTGCTCTACAGCCGGGCCATCGACCCCTATTTCAATCTTCAGGGCGGTATCCGCCAGGACTTCGGCCGCGGGCCCGACCGCACCTACGCGACGATCGGCGTCGAGGGCCTGGCTCCTGGCATGTTCGAGGTCGAAGGCGCGCTGTTCCTCTCGACCAAGGGCGATGTTCTGGGCCGGGTCGAGGGCTATTACGACCAGCGCATCACCCAGCGCCTGATCCTCCAGCCGCGCGCCGAGGTCAATTTCGCCGCACAGGATATTCCGGAGAACGACATCGGTTCGGGGCTGGTCAACATAGAGCTCGGCGCGCGCCTGCGCTACGAATTCAGCCGCCAGTTCGCGCCTTACATCGGCGTTTCCTACCTGCGCAAAGCCGGAGACACGGCGCGGCTGTCGAGGCTTGCGGGCGAGGACGTCCATGCCACCAGCTTCGTCGCCGGCGTTCGCTTCTGGTTTTAGCATCAGGACGGCTGATGGCGGGGGCGAACAAGAGAGCGGGGCGTTACACTCATACCCAGGTCGGCCGGCGCCGAGCGAAGGAGATACGCCATGGACCATTCGTCCCACATGAACACCCGGAAGATGGGCGCCTATTAGAGCCTTGCCGTTCAGACCGTCATCAGCGGCGTCATCATGTATCTGGTGATGTTCGTCATGATCGACGGGCTCGACAGCTTCTACAACAACCTCAACATGCTCTACATGACGCTGATGATGGTCGCGCCGATGGTGGTGCTGATGATCCTCGCCATGGGGCACATGTTCGCGTCGAAGGCCGCCAACATCGCGCTGATCGCCGCGTCGCTGGTCGCCTTCTTCGGCAGCTTTGCACTCATCCGCACCCAGACCACGATCGGCGACACGGCCTTTCTGCGCTCGATGATCCCGCACCATTCCGGGGCGATCCTGATGTGCCAGGAAGCAAAGCTCAGCGATCCGGAGATCATCCGGCTTTGCGAATCGATCAAGCGCTCGCAGCGGCAGGAAATCGACGAGATGAAGGCCATACTCGCGCGGCGCTGAGTGGCACGGTCGGGCTACGCCCGGATACGTGCGCCCGGCCAGGTATGTGAGCCGGCCGATGGTCGACACGAGGCGCGGGGCGGACGAGATTGCAAGCGACGTAGCGCGGCTTGCGCCGCTGTTCCTGCGACAGGCTGGCGGCCACGTCCTGACGCTGCTCGATCCTTCCGGGATCGTGCTGAGCTATAATGAAGAAGGCGAGCGTGCCGAATGCTGGCCGCTCGATCGCGTTCTGGGACAGCCCCACGACCTGTTCTACCCGCCTGACGAGATTGCGGCGCGTCGTCCAGGCGCAGACCTGGCGGCCGCCCTTCACGAGGGCACGCTGGAGCGCGAAGCGTGGCGGGTCTGCGAGAACGGCGCGGAATATCTCGCGCGCCTGACGATCAGCGCCCTGTTCGAAGGCGACACACATCGAGGCTTCGCCTGCATCAGCCGCGATGTCACCGACGAGGCGGCGGTCCGCGCATCGATCGAGACCCGCGAGCAGCATCTGCAATCGATTCTGGCGACGGTGCCGGATGCGATGATCATCATCGACGAGACCGGCGCCATCACGTCGTTCAGCGCAGCGGCACAACGCCTGTTCGGCTACAGCGAAGCCGAGCTCGTCGGCCGCAACGTCTCCTGCCTCATGCCCCAGCCCGATCGCGACCGGCATGACGAATATCTCGCGCATTATCTGCAGACCGGCGAGCGCCGGATCATTGGCCTCGGTCGCGTCGTGGTCGGCCAGCGCCGCGACGGCTCGACCTTCCCGATGCAGTTGTCGGTCGGCGAGGCCGGTGAAGAGGGCCAGCGGCTTTTCACAGGGTTCATCCAGGATCTCACCGCCAAGGAGCAGGATGAGCTCAGGCTCAAGGAACTGCAGGCGGAGCTGGTCCATGTCTCCCGGCTGAGCGCGATGGGCACGATGGCCTCGACCCTCGCCCACGAACTCAACCAGCCGCTTGCCGCAGTCGCGCTCTATCTCGAGACGATCCGCGACATGCTCGACGAGCGGGACGACGAACCCTTCGTGTCGCTACGGTCGGTGATGGATGATGCGGCACAGGAAACGCTGCGGGCCGGCCATATCGTCCGGCGCCTGCGCGATTTCGTCGCCCGCGGCGAGGTCGACAAGAGCCTCCACGAGCTGCCGCAGGTCATCGCCGAGGCGAGCCAGCTCGCGCTGGTCGGCGCACGCGAGCGCGGCATACGCAGCTTTTTCGCGGTCGATCCCGCCGCGACGCCGGTCCTCGTCGACAGGGTGCAGATCCAGCAGGTGCTGGTCAACCTGATGCTCAATGCCATCGAGGCGATGGCGGAGTGTCCGGTTCGCGACCTCAAGGTGGCGACCAGGTTGCGCCCTGACGGGCTGATCGAGGTGACCGTGGAGGATACCGGCCCCGGCATCGCCGACGAGGTCCGCGAGCAGCTCTTCACGGCGTTCAACTCGACAAAGGCCGACGGCATGGGCCTCGGCCTCTCGATCTGCCGGACCATCATCGAAGCGCATGGCGGCCGTATCTGGATGGAGCGCCCCGACCGCGGCGGCACGTGCTTTCACTTCACGCTGATCCACGCGCGGGCGAAGGAGGAACATGGGGGATAGACGCATCATTCATCTGGTCGACGACGAGGAGAGCATCCGCAAGGCGGCAAGCTTCGCGCTCAAAACCGCGGGCTATGATGTCATCGCCTACACCTCCGGAGTGGAATTTCTCAGGACAGCGAAGTCCGCTGAAGTAGGCTGCGTTATCTTGGATGTGCGGATGCCTGAAATGGACGGTCTCCAAGTCCAGACCACTATGGCTGCGCGTGGGATCAACATGCCGGTCATCGTCCTGACCGGCCACGGCGATGTGTCGGTAGCTGTGCAGGCTATGAAAGGCGGCGCGATTGACTTTCTCGAAAAGCCCTTCGAGAAGGCTGCCCTGCTCGAGGCCGTGAGGCGCGCTTTCGCTCGTCTCGACGATGTCGACCTTCGCGCGCTGGAATCGTCGGAAGCCGAGGTGCGGGTTGCTGCCTTGACCCCCCGCGAGCAGGAAGTGCTGGAAGGATTGGCGAACGGCTTGCCCAACAAGACGATCGCCTATGATCTGGGTTGCTCATCCCGGACGGTCGAGGTTCACCGCGCCAGCCTCATGGCCAAGCTCGAGGTCCGCAATCTCTCTGAGGCGTTGAGGATCGCCTTTGCTGCCGGGTTCGGTCGCAAGACGTGATAACTGCGCCCTCTACGTAGCGACGAGGATGCCGCATCGTGCGAGCCATTGCCGTGATGCAACAGGTCCTCATGTCGCGCGAGATGTCTTCGTTTTCTGACACACAAGGTGATGGGCGCTACACCATCCTCGTCTCCGACGACGACCCGGGTGTTCGGCGTGCCCTTCAGCTTCTCCTTAGATCCCGTGGCTACTGCGTCTGTAGCTATACAAGTGGTAGCGCGCTTTTGGCCGATTCGCGTGCCAAGCGAGCCAATTGCCTGATTGTTGATTATCGCATGCCGGACATTGATGGCTTTTCGATCCTGCGCCAACTCCGATCGCTGGGCTGGTCCGGATGCTCCATCATGATTTCGGGCTTCCATGACGAGGTTCTCGCCCGCCGCGCTGCCGACGCGGGCTTTGATCACATGATCACTAAACCACTAAGGAGCCGTCTACTCCTCGAGGCAATCGGCCGTCACAGACGCCTCTCGTCGAATGAGTAAATGGACCGCGTCCGACCGCCAACGCTAAAGAGGCCAGGTGGGGACACGAGCACGTCGTTTTTCCAGAGGAAACCAACCCAGCTGCGCCCAAGGGCCTTGCCGCGGCTGGGCTCATTTGTCACAGCAACACATCTTGGATAGTGGTGGACGGTACGATTCATATCGATTTACGCGCTCCCCTTATCCGCCTGACGAATTAGCACCTGAAGAGGGCCGTTTCCAAGCTAGTGGCAGGACCACAAGCAGCAGGAGCGACAGGCCGGCAATGCTCCAGAGGACGAGAGGCTGAGCGCCGGGTGCGGCGAAAGCGAGCGCCACGGGCGCCAGTGCCTGCCCGATGCTGGCAGCCGAATGCTGGAGGCCAAGCCTCACCCCTGAGGCCGCCGCAGAACCGCTGATCCAGAAGCTTGTGACCAATCGCAGGCTCGCCGAGCTCCAACCGGCGACCAGGATGAACACGCTCATATCGGCTATGCTTGATGCGAGTGGAAAGGCAACGAGCGCCGCTGCCAGCAAACCGAGCGTCAATCCGGCAAGACGCCCGGGAACCTTCACTAACCAATCGAGCCTTGCATGAAAGATCTGCGCCGCCAGCATGCCGAATCCGCAAAGACTGAGCATCCAGGCGATCTGCTCGCGGCTCAGCGAGACCGCACTGCGCGTCATCAGGAGATTGACGTGCATAGCGGCAAGCCCGGCCCCCGCAGCGATCGTGATGAGTAATAGGACTCCCGTGGCGCAGACTGTCGGCGGCGGCGGATCTCCTGAGTCGAGGCAGTGCGCACAGCGGCCTGGCAGGCTTACAAGGCAAAGCGACCCCGCGACGGTGCCGATGCTGGCAGCAACGATCATGAGCGGCGCGCCGGGCATGATCGCAACGGAGGCTTCCGCCAAAAGCGGTCCGCCGAGGTCTCCCAAAAATACAGACCCCGTCAACCAGGTGAAACGCCGCGCCTGCTCCCCACGGCTGACCGCGGCGAAACTCGCACTGAGCAGCGCAAGCGGTATGATGGCGGCGGCCGCCATCCCCGCGACCGTGCGCAAAACGTAGAGAGTCGGCAGAGCTACGAGGCCAACTGGTGCAGTCACCATCGCGAGGATAATGAGCGCTGTGCGCAACATGACGCGGTAGTCGACCCGGTCGGCAATCCAGCCCCAAAGCGGTGCCGCCACCAGTGCTGCCAGCGGGTGGACGGCGGTCAAGCTCGCGACATGAAAATCATGCGCTGAGGAAAGCCCGCCGGGATTTGGGTCGACCAGGGTCGGAAGGAAAGCGAGAATGGCCGTCTGCCCTGCCGAGGCCGACACCGCCGCGAGCAGCAACACAATGAAGGAGGATTGACCACGCTTGCCATCGTGTGATTCGCCTTGGGGAACAAGCGGGTCAGCGGTTCGTCGGAGAGCCGGTATCACCACCAAGCGCGCAAGCCGATCACCAGCCGGTGTTCGGATGACCCCTCGCCCCGCAGGCGTCGGAAGCCCGCCGTGCCATCGAACGCACGCTCCCAGACGAAGCCGATATAGGGCGCGAACTTGCGCGACACCTCGTAGCGCAACCGTCCGCTCAGCTCGACATTGCTGAAGCCGCTGCCAAGCTGCCGATCTCTCGACCGCTTCGAATAGATATTGGTCTCTACCTGCGGTGTGAGGATCAACCGATTGGTGAACAGGACCTCATAGGAGGCCTTGGCGCGCGCCGCGAGACGCCCATCGGTTCCTACATAGCCGGTGAGCTGGACGTCGAACCAATAAGGCGCCAGTCCCTCGACGCCGGCGGCCAGCCATGTCGTCGCGCCCTTGCCGAGATCCTGCCTGACCCCGAGCAGCGTGCCCCAGAACGGGTTCTTGCTGTGCCACCACAGCGCCTCGACGCTGCTCTCCGGATCGAGACGTTGGTCGCGGGAGTTCTTGAGGCCCTGGCTGCGCAGCCAGAGCTTGTCATTGTCCTGACCCTTGGTGACGAGCACGGTCCAACCCACGCCCTGACCCTCGTTGCCGCTGGCGAATTCGAGCTCATCGACAAGTATCTTGGGGATCGAGAGCTTGTCGGCCATCTCATAGCCCGGCAGCGTCGAGTTGCGATAGCCGTCGGCATAATCGTCCGAGTTGCGCGCGTCCGGCGGGGCCTTGCCACCCTGCATCGAGCCCATGTCCATCGTGGCGCCGTTACCGGACGCCTTCGTGTCGGTCATATCCATGCCCGGCATGTCCATGCCCGCATGGTCCTGAGAGCCTTGCGCGGAAGGGGTGTGCTGAGCGGGAGTGGCCGTTTGGGCAGGGGTGGCGGCGGGCGACGGGGGCGAGGCATCCTGCGCGAGGGCGGGAGCCGTGATCGCCGGCGCCAGGAAGAGGGCAGCGCCAAGAGCGATGCCGCGCGAGGGGAAAATCCGGATCATGCGACCACCACCTCCCGGAACATGCCGGCCGCCATGTGATAGAGCAGATGGCAGTGGAAGGCCCATCGGCCCATGGCGTCGGCGGTGACGCGGAAGCTCACCCGCTGGGCGGGCTGGACCACGACCGTATGCTTGCGGACCTGGAAGGCGCCGTCCGGGCCTTCGACATCGCTCCACATGCCGTGCAGATGCATCGGATGCGCCATCATCGTGTCGTTGACGAAGGTGACGCGCAGCCGCTCGTTTGGCTTGAAATGAAGCGGCCTGGAATCGTTGAGCTTGATGCCGTCGAGCGACCAGATGAACCGTTCCATATTGCCCGTCAGATGCAGCTCGATGTCGCGCTCGGGCTCGCGCGGGTCGGGATCGCCGCCCGGCGTGCGCAGATCGGCCAGCGTCAGCACGCGCCAGCCGCGCCCGCGCAGCCCGGCGCCGGGATCGTCGAGATTGGTGCGCGGATAGTCGACGCGCATGTCGGTATTGGCGCCATATTCGGTGCGGGCGTGCCGTGCCCTGGCCGCCATCTCGGTCATGCCGTGCCCGGCATGCGCGTCGCCTCCCATTGCGCCCATCGTCGCCATCGCGCCCATCATGTCGACCGGCTCGAGCCAGGTCCGGGCCTCGAGCGGCGGCACGGCTGCCGCCATGCCCGGGGCCGGTGCGATCGTGCCACGCGCATAGCCGCTCCGATCGATCGCCTGCGCGAAGATGGTGCGGGCGCCGCCCTCGGGCATGGTGAACTCGACGTCGTAGGTCTCGCCCGGGCCGATCCGGAATTCCTCGACCGTGACCGGCTCGACCGGCTGCCCGTCGGTCGATACGACCGTCAGCTCGACCCCGGGGATCCGCACGTCGAAGAACGTCGCCGTCCCCGCGCCGACGAAGCGCAGGCGCACGCGCTCGCCGGGCGCGGCGATACCGGTCCAGTTGCCGGCGGGCGGCGCGCCGTTCATCAGATAGGTGTAGGTCGCGGCAGAGACATCGCTGTAGTCGGTCGGGTTCATCCGCGAGCTGTTCCACATCCGCCGCCGCTCGAGCGCCTTGCCCAAGCCCATGGTGCCGACATCCTTGAGGAAATCGCCGGCGGTCGGCTGCGCAAAATTATAGTAGCTGCTCTGCTTCTTGAGATTGAGGAAGATCTGCAACGGCGGCTCGTCCGACCAGTCGCTGAGCACGATGCAATAGTCGCGATCGGGCGCCCGCGCCACCGGCACCTGTTTTGGCTCCACGATGATCGCTCCATAGAGTCCCGTCTGCTCGGCGAGCGTGTGAGCGTGATACCAGTAGGTTCCGCTCTGGCGGACCTCGAAGCGATAGGTGAAGGTCTCGCCCGGCGCGATGCCGGCAAAGCTGATGCCGGGCACGCCGTCCATCTCCGCCGGCACGATGATGCCGTGCCAATGGATGCTCGACATCTCCTTGAGGCCGTTGCGTACGCGCAGCGTGACCGTGTCGCCTTCGCGCAGGCGCAGGACCGGCGCGGGCACGCTGCCGTTCACGGCGGTCGCGATACGGCGTTTGCCGGTGAAGTTGACCGGCAGCTCGGCGATCTCGAGGTCGAACTCGGTCCCGCTCAGCTCAGCGGGCAAGGTTGGTGCGGATCGCGCGAGAAGCGCCGGGGCGAAACCGGCGACCGCGCCGCCGATCGCCAGCCCCTGGACGAAACGGCGCCGCGCGATCGGCCGGATATGTAAGGGAGACATGAACTGTACTTTCGCGAAGTCGGCTTCAGGCGAGGTCGAGGACGATCCGGCCCTCGATGTCGCCATGATGCATGCGGGAGAAGACGTCGTTGATGTTCTCGAGCCTGTCCGCATGGACCGTGGCCTTGACCTTGCCCTCGCCGGCGAACGCCAGTGCCTCGAGCAGATCGAGCCGCGTGCCAACGATCGAGCCGCGCACGGTAATGCCGTTCAGCACGGTGTCGAAGATCGACAACGGGAAGTCGCCCGGCGGCAGGCCGTTGAGCGCGACCGTGCCGCCGCGCCGGACCATGCCGAGCGCCTGCTGGAACGCCTTGGGCGAAACGGCGGTCACCAGCGCCCCGTGCGCGCCGCCAATGGCTTTCTTGAGCGCTGCCGAAGGGTCCTCGTTGCGCGCGTTGACCGTCAGTGTGGCGCCAAGGCGTGTAGCGAGGTCGAGCTTGCTATCGTCGATGTCGACCGCGGCCACATTGAGACCCATGGCTCGGGCATATTGCACCGCCATGTGGCCGAGCCCGCCAATGCCGGAGACGACCACCCACTCGCCGGGTCGGGCCTCGGTGGCCTTCAATCCCTTGTAGACGGTGACGCCCGCGCAGAGGATCGGCGCAATGTCGAGGAAGTCGACATTGTCGGGAAGGTGACCAACATAGTTGGGATCGGCGAGGACATATTCGGCAAAGCTGCCATTGACCGAATAGCCGGTGTTCTGCTGTTCGTGGCAAAGCGTCTCCCAGCCACCCAGGCAATGCACGCAGTGCCCGCAGGCGGTGTAGAGCCAGGGCACACCGACCCGGTCGCCTTCCTTCACATGGGTGACGCCTGCACCGACGGCGGCGACATGCCCGACGCCTTCATGGCCAGGAATGAAGGGCGGGTTGGGCTTGACCGGCCAGTCTCCTTCTGCCGCGTGCAGGTCGGTATGGCACACGCCGGTTGCCGCAATCTTGACCAGGATCTGCCCGGGGCCGACCGCCGGGATCGGCGCCTCCTCGATGACCAGGGGCTTGCCGAATTCGCGGACGACCGCCGCCTTCATGGTTTTCGCCATGTCCGCTTCTCCTTTGAGCGAGGGGTCAGAACAGGCCGAGCGCGTGCTCGTCATAGGAGACGAGCAGGTTCTTGGTCTGCTGATAATGGTCGAGCATCATCCGGTGATTTTCACGCCCGAAGCCCGACGCCTTGTATCCGCCGAAGGCGGCATGGGCGGGGTACTGATGATAGCAGTTGGTCCAGACCCGCCCGGCCTCGATCGCGCGGCCGAGCCGGTAGGCGGTGTTGCCGCTCCGGGTCCAGACGCCCGCGCCAAGACCGTAGGCGGTGTCGTTGGCAAGTGCGATCGCCTCCTCGACCGTCTTGAAGGTGGTGACCGACAGGACGGGACCGAAGATCTCCTCCTGGAAGATGCGCATGTGGTTCTGACCCACGAACACCGTCGGCTGCACGAAATAGCCCTGGTCGAGCGCACCGCCCGGCAGCGCCCTGGCGCCACCGACCAGACACTGCGCGCCCTCGGCCTTGCCGATATCGATATAGCCCAGGATCTTGTGGAGCTGGTCCTCCGACGCCTGCGCGCCGACCTGGACCGAGGGGTCGAGCGGATCGCCCTGGCGGATCGCGGCGACGCGCGCCACGGCGCGCTCGATGAAGCGGTCGAAGATCGACTCATGGATCAGCGCACGCGACGGGCAGGTGCAGACCTCGCCCTTGTTGAACGCGAACAAAGTAAAGCCTTCGAGCGCCTTGTCGAAGAAGGCATCGTCGTCGTCGAGCACGTCCGCCATGAAGATGTTCGGCGACTTGCCGCCAAGCTCCATAGTCTGGGGGATCAGATGGTCGGCGGCCGCATGCATGATCTGCTTGCCGGTGACGGTCTCGCCGGTGAACGAGACCTTGGCGATGCGCGGATTGGCGGCGATCGCCTGGCCGACGGTCCGTCCCGGGCCGGTAACGACATTGAGCACGCCGGGCGGCAGGATGTCGGCGGTGAGCTCGGCGAACATCAGCAAGGTGAGCGGCGTCTGGGATGCGGGTTTGATGACGGTGCAGTTGCCCGCCGCCAGCGCCGGGGCGATCTTCCACGCCGCCATCAGCAGCGGGAAGTTCCACGGGATGATCTGGCCGACGACGCCGAGCGGCTCGCGGAAATGATAGGCGATGGTGTCCGCATCGATCGTCGAGATGCCGCCTTCCTCCGCCCGGATGCAGCCGGCGAAGTAGCGGAAATGGTCGATCGCGAGCGGCACGTCGGCAGCGCGCGTCTCGCGGATCGGCTTGCCATTGTCGATCGTCTCGGCAAGTGCCAGCAACTCCAGATTGTCTTCGAGCCGGTCGGCGACGCGATTGAGAATCCTGGCGCGTTCGGCGGGCGCGATCCTTGCCCATTGATCCTTGGCGGCGTGCGCCGCATCGAGCGCGCGCTCGACATCTTCCGGCGTCGACAGCGCGAACTCGGCGATCTGGGCGCCATTGATCGGGCTCGTGTCCGCGAAATACTCGCCGCTCGCAGGAGCGCTCCATCGACCACCGATGAAATTATCATAGCGGTGTCGGAAGGAGGCCGCCGCGTTAATGGTCCCGATCGCCTTCTCGAACATAACCTGACTCCATCTCTATCGATGGCCTGACGGAGTAATCTCTTTGCCCGGGCGGCCTATAAGTAAGTTCCGCAGAAGTTAGTCTGGCATCGGTGTCGCGGGCTTTGAGTGTCAGACACGCCAACGGAGCCGATGACTATTCATCGACTCCCGAACCTATTCGCGCACGCCTGATCGGAATTATGCCGAGACACGCTTACTCGGCCGATTCTTGTTTAGGTGAGGGCGGCGCTTGGCATTCCAATTCTGGCATTACGCCCGGATGCGCTTTAGGCTCACCCAATCGCCTTTCTGAAGCGTCCCGTCCCTCACGCGGAAATGAGCGTAATGGTCGTCGAAAATCTGGTCGACTTCGACATGACCGACAAGGCGGCGGTGGCGCGGCGTTGCGTGATAGACTTCGAGTATCTGCCCGATGTGCGCGCCATCGGCCTTGCCCAGGCAGGCCACTGTGCCGCCCGCATCCGTACGGACGATCTTGCCGCGCATGAACAAGCTATGGCCGATACCCTGTGCGAGGAGCGGCGTGCTGCCAAAGAGCAGAAAGCCAACAGCAGCACCGACGCCAAGATGCTTTCGCATCACTGTTTCCTCTCTCACGTTAGTTGCTCGGTCCCGGCTTTGAAAGCTGGGAGCACGGGGCGACGCTGGGCATCGTCAAAGAACTGGCCCGCCGCGGGGCGGCGGCGGGCCCTCAGCCCCGGGGGTGTTTTATCGGGGCTGGAAACTTCACATGTCGCTCATCGGCTTGTCGGCCATGGGCTTGGCGGTCTTCTTCTTCGCGGCCGGCTTGGCCTTCTTCATCGGCATCTTGCAGCAGCCACTCTTCGCCTTACCGGCCATGCCCGAGCCGTTCGATGCAGGCGACCCGCCGGACATGCCGGCCATCCCCGACATGCCCTGTTGATCCTGCTGGGCCGGTTGCCCCGGCTGCTTCTGCGCGCCGGCCTGATGATCCTTCATCATCTGATCGTGCATCTGCTGCCCGCCATGATCCATGCCCTGCTGGTGGGCATGGGCCGGCGCAGTCTGCGCGGGCGCGGGCGTCGACTGGGCGAGAGCGGTGCCGGCGGCGAAGGTTAGCGTCGCGAAGAGGCTGATGGTCGCCGCGCGAAATATCGTCTGTCGCATTGAGGGTCTCCGAGTGTTCGTCCTGTTGCCCGATCGACGTTCCGATCCCGGCAATTCCGAAGCTTCAATGCTGCTAGCGAGACGCAGTCTGTATACGTAACTTACGAATCCGCTTTTGATCGCGACAAGCATGCGCGGGATCGTGCGGGGTGGACCATGGTCCAAGGTCAAGCGAATTCATGATCCCGCTTGATGGCGGCCGGCAGCGAAGTGCAAAAACCAATTGGCCCGCCGTGGGAGAACGGCGGGCCAAAGCTGCGGTTGAACCAGGCCACGGTCGTTGGCCACCCAGCCTCGTGGTCGGAGCTGGCTTAATTGCAGGGTCAGCAACCACCCCGCGACCTATGCAACATGCGGGAGGCTCCGTCCTGGGTCCCCATCTCCCGCATAGCGATCCGATGGTCCTGCATCATCTCACCGTGCATCCGCACTTCGCGGTGTCGCATGCCTTGCATCTGGGCCGTGTCGGACCGAGCCGGCGCCGGCTTCGCCTTGAGCGTCTGTTCAAGGTCGGGCATGCCCGGCGGCATCCCATCGGCGAGAACTGGCCCGGCGCCGACGGCAAGGACGCCAAAGGCTGCGAGCGAAGCGATAATCGCTGCTTTCTTGCGCAAATATGATTCCTTCAAGTCTGAGTTTCAGTGCGACCGGACACATGCCCGGTCGATTCTCGCTCCCCAAGGAGCTTGCCGTTGAGATGGTATCGGCCTGGAGGTGGCAGTATACGTAATTTGCGAAGCTGGCGGTCAGCCTGCAATGTCCGCTTTAGTTCGGCTACTAGCAAAAGCTGGGCGCGGATGACCGAAGACGGCGGCCATCAAAGCCTCCGCCTAGCCCGAGCACTGGGAAGCGACGCCGCCTGCTGCAGTGGCGAACAGCGAAAGGTAAATCGCACGCCGCTTTTGCTTCGGCGCGATCGTGGCAAGGCCCACCGCCGAACCAGCCACTCGGACTGGCCCAGGCTAAATTGTCGGAATAGACGCTCGCTCGGATCGGTGTCGCAGTGATTGAACGCTCGCCTGGCTGATTATTGATCAACTGGCGAGGGCCGCAACCAGCTTAGAAGGGCAATTTTGTCTTCCCAGAGGGGGCGGGCACAAAAGCGATCGGTTCGGGTATTACGGATATTGCCCTCCCGCGCGCCCTTTAAGGGAAGAGCGGCGCTTCGCCTCGGTGGATCTCATCGGGATCGAGAAAAGCGCGTTTGCGTCAGTTTCACGATTGCTCAGGAGGGGCTTCGAAATGACTTTTCTGAGCCGGCGAACTGTCTTGGCGGGCGGAGGCCTCCTGCTGGGGGCGGCATGCACGCGCAGATTTGCGACGCCGGACCAAGCAGGCACGCTGCCCATTCCTCGCCTGTTAGATGCACGCGACCATGGGCAGAGAATTGGACTGAGGGCGCAGGAAGGGGAAACCACTTTCTTCCCAGGGCGGCGGAGCGCCACCATGGGATACAACGGAAGCTATCTCGGCCCGACTCTGCGGGTACATCGCGGGGACGACGTGACGGTGACTGTCAGCAACAATCTGTCTGCTGATACCACGGTTCACTGGCACGGGCTGCTCGTACCGGGAGAGCTGGACGGCAGCCCCCACCAGACCATTAGTCCAGGCGAGACTTGGCGTCCGACGCTGCCGATCCGTCAGCCGGCGGCCACTCTCTTTTATCATTCGCATGCACACGGCCGAACGGCGGAGCAGGTCTATGCAGGCCTAGCGGGATTGCTCTTCGTCACCGACGAGGAAGAGCAAGGTCTCGGTTTGCCTTCGGATTACGGCGTCGACGATCTACCAATCTTGATCCAGGATCGGCAGTTCGTGGATGGCCGTCTGGTGTTACCGGCGGGCATGATGGTGGCGCTGGACGGGAGGCGGGGCAACGTTATTCTCGTAAACGGCGCGTACAACCCGCGAGCAGACGTTCCCAGAAGCTTAGTGCGGCTGCGGCTCGTAAATGGTTCGAATGCCCGGACTTACGATCTTTCGTTCAGCGACGGACGAGCCTTTTATTGGATCGGCACCGAGGGCGGCCTTTTGGAAAAGTCCGTTGAATTGCAGTCCCTCACTCTGGCCTCCGGTCAGCGGGCTGAGATCTTGGTGGACTTCAGCGATGGCAAACCGGTCTCGTTGGTATCGGCTCCGGACCAAAGCACCCTCAGGATGCATGGCATGGGCATGATGCATCGGCACGAGGCTAGCGAAAACAACGCAGGGGATGAAACTGTCCTCACATTTTCACCGCGCTTGGCATCGAGTAAGCGAGGTAGCACCACGCTTCCGCTCCTCCTGGCGTCCCGCGCGGTGCCAGATCCGGCGACGGTCGTCGCACGGCGACGTCTGGTGCTCAACATGAGGCTGGGAGGTATGATGGATAGCGACGAAGAGCCGCTAACGATCAACCACAGGCGATTCGATATTGATCGCATCGATGAGGAAGTCGAGCTTGGCGCCGTCGAGATATGGAAAGTCTCCGGGCAGAAAATGGCCCATCCCTTCCACATTCATGGAGTGCACTTCGACGTGCTACGTCGCGATGGCGAGGAACCAGATCTTCTTGATCAGGGGCCACGTGACACCATCGTCGTGGACGAACCGGTCGAGTTATTAATCCGCTTCGACCAGCCTGCTTCAAAAGCGCCCTTCCTGTTCCATTGCCATATCCTGGAGCACGAGGACGAAGGCATGATGGGTCAGTTTTCCGTGACGTAGTGGGAACAACTCAAGAAGCGAAATCCTGCATATGCCAATAAGGGGGCAATGCTCGACGTGTGACTTCGAACTCCACTCTCGTTTTTGTTCCCTTTTCGGGCTTGGGCCAGAACGTTTCGCACATCTCGATCGAAGGCATTCGATCATCCCGGACACTTGTGCATCACATGACGAACCCTGCGGTTCGTCACGGCCACCAGGCGCCGCGGGCCGCGCTCTATAATGACCATACGCTTGTCGGGCCGTCCCGCGGCCGCTGTCAGTACTCGCGGCAATGAGTAATAGATGGTATCGCCGCGTTCATACCACTTTCCTCCGCCAAGCGGCGTCTGGTCAGGCAATCGGATTTCGCTGTAAGATCCGTTGCGATTAAGAACCCAGGCCATCCCCGACTTACAGCCGGATCGGCCATCAAATGACCAGACACCCGCGAGCTTGGTGGTCGAGGTATCTTCCCTTGCGGGAACGACCCTGGCCGGCGAAGGTAGCGTTGGCACAGTGAGCGCGGCGAAAATCGCCCAGATGGAACACGACCACCGTGTGAAAGTGAGCAGCCGGCATCGATATAACCCGTTAAGCGCGATCGTCATACTGTTCCCTTCCGATCCACACTCACTCCGCTGCGAGCTTCGTTGGTTGCCCTGGGCAGACTATGCCGACCATCTGCCGGTGGTAATGCGTATTTGTCGCTAGACAGAAGAGACGCCTGCGATGGCATCTGATCGCAGATCGCCCAGGACAAGGCAGCCGACGCAGAACTTGGGATGACGGTGATCGTCTCATGCGCAGTGCAAGCGAGCAACCACATGAGCGGTAACGGGGGTGACGAGTTCGCTTCCGGACGAGGAAAAGGTGACCAGGTGACCTTCATTCTATCCCGACATGTTGGTTTGGACGCTCAAGCCGGGTGCCGAGGCGGAGGCATATAGGCCCGCCCGATGTACTAATCGCAAGCGACCGGTTTTCGGTTCTGATGCTCTTGCGCCCCAGTCAACCGACCGATCGCCATTCGTATATATCACAATTTCGCGGGTCGTTCCCCCCAGATAGGGTCAGAGCAGGTTCGAGTCGTGGAGGGGACGCCAGGCCGAAATGCCGGTTGTTCCCGCTGTCCTAGCCGCCACGAATTCGATGGAGATCCAAGGCAAGAGGAGCATTTGATATCAGCCGCTTCAGCATTTCCAGCTCTGGCGCAGGCGTCCCCCCGACCGCAGTCCGGGATTGTCGCCTGTATCGATTGCTCCGATCATGATGCGTGGATCTACTCACACGCTCGTGCGCTCGCGACAACGCTCGACGTCCCTATTACCCTGCTACAAGTACTTGACGGCGAGGGCTCGACGCGCTCTCGTCCAGACCCGATTGAATGTAACCTCCGGCGGCGCGAAGCCCTGCGCGCCCTCGATCGATGCGCCGCCGCGACCAGCGCACCTCCAACCAAAACCTCCATCGAATTGGCCGAAGGCCAAACCGCGGAGGAAATTTGCCGCTTTGTCCGAGAGTGCGACGACGGCATGGTCGTACTGGGAAGACGAGGCAGGCAAGAGGCCGGTCGCCCGGGCATGGGGGCAACCGTGCACAAGGTGCTCATGCAGACGCCAGCCCCGGTCCTGCTCGTACCGGTAGAGGCCCCGCTTCCGGCAGCGCCCTACAGAAGGGTTGTGGTGCCGCTTGACGGCTCTCGTTGGGCTGAGAGCGTGCTGCCCCTAGCTGTGCGTCTTGCGAAGGCCTCGGAAGCGGAACTCCTGCTCGTCCATGTCGTCCCTACGCCCGAGATGATCGAGGCACGGCCCCTGGAAGTCGAGGACAAGAAGCTTCAACAAGCCCTTATAGAGCGAAATGAGCAAGCAGCACGCAGCTACCTGGATCGAACGAAATCCAACCTCTCGGCGTCCGGTCTACGAATGCGTACGATTTCGATCCGTGGCGAGGATGTACGCGAGGTGCTGTGCGATCTTATTCAGCGCGAGAGGGCCGATATTGCCGTCCTGTCCGCGCGCGGCCACAGCCATCGGCATGTTTCCGACGTACCCTATGGAACGGTCGCCTCCTACCTGATGACGCATTGCAATGTACCAATGCTCGTAACGCCTGCGACAATCCGCTCGGGAAAAGCGCAGATCGCCGTAGGGCATAATTGCCTCCGGCTACCCCTCGCCGCCCAAGCCTGATCATGGCCGATATTGAGGGGACCGACCCTATTTCGGGGGCGGCCGACGAGACCGCCACACGCCATCAGCTGACAGGATTGATCGGTCGCTCAGCGCCTCTTCCCATCTGGGCGCATCTCGACGCCATGAAAGACTGGCTGGCTCGAGCCCGCCAGGCAGCCACGCAAGCCGACCAGCGCGGCAGCGCCGCAGCCGAATGGCTACTCGACAACGACTATCAGATCCAGCGCGCGATCCTGCAAATTGGTGAGGGTCTTCCGAAGGCTTTCTACGCGAAACTTCCCGGTCTTGCTGAAGACGGCCTCAGGCGACCACGCGCCCATCAAGTCGCGCAGTCTCTGCTTCTGGCGTCTCACCTGCAAGTCTCACTGTCCTCGGCTGTCGAATTCGTCGTTCGATATCAGAATAAGATGCCGCTCAGCATAGCTGAAACCTGGGCGATTCCTACGATGCTACGTATCGTTTGTCTTGAAATGATCGTTACGGGTTTCACCCAACTTTTTCCTCAAGTCGCTCCCCCTTTTGCACTAACGAACGCCATGGGCAAGGCGCCTGAGGAGATCCGTAGCGCAGCGCATTACATTTCAACCAGCAACGACAAAGATGGCATCGCCGATGCCATCGACGCATTTCTGCTGCCGCTTGTGGGAGGATCATCATGAAGCGACTGGCCGCTTTCGACCTCGACGGAACGCTCGCGCTCAGCAAGCAGCCGCTCGACGATGAAATGGCGGATCTGCTTACCCGCCTGCTCGACGTGACGATGGTAGCGATCATCTCCGGAGGCGACTGGCCGCAATTCGAGAAACAGGTGGTGTCGCGCATGCCCGCCCGGGCGCGGCTCGACAATTTCATCATCCAGCCGACCACGGGCACCAAGCTCTATCGTCACGCCGACGGCCAATGGACGCGTATCTATGCCGATCTGTTCACCGGCGACGAAAGCCAGCGCATCCGCGAAGCACTGACGAAGGCGGTCGAGCAGGCGGGCTATCCAAACGAGAACATCTGGGGCGAGCAGATCGAGGATCGCGGCAGCCAGATCACATTCTCCGCGCTCGGTCAGGAGGCGCCGCTCGAGGCCAAGGACACGTGGGATCCCGATCACGCCAAGCGCAAGAAATTGCAGGCCCTGCTCCAGCCGTTGCTGCCAGGCTTTGCCATCAATATCGGCGGGGCGACATCGATCGACATCACGCGCGAAGGGATAGACAAGGCCTATGGCCTTAAGCGCCTTTCCGAGCAGACCGGCGTCGCGCTCGACGAGATGATCTTCTTCGGTGACGCGATCTTCCCGGGCGGAAATGATTATCCGGCCAAGCACCTCGGGCTGGATACCGTTCGAGTCCGCGACGTTGCCGAAACCAAGTCGGTGGTTGGCGCGATCGCTGCCTGGCTAGTCTAAAAGCGCTACCGCCGATACCTAACCAGTCCCGCTTTCGCGCCCGTACGACCCAGCTTCGCAGCGGTCCCACATTGTGGAGCCGACGGATCGCTTCAATCGTGCCGGAGCTGCTTGACCCCACTACGCCTGGGCGCGTTCTAGGACACTCAGCTGGCCATGTCCGCCATCATCCGACAGCTGGCGGCGCAATCCTTGCAGGTAGCCGAGCAACGCTTGATCCGCTCGCCCACGACGTGGCTCAGGCATTCCCGCGCACATCGTTCGCAGCCGTCAGCGCAGGCGCGACACAGGATGGTATGGAGGGAGGATTCGCGCAGCATCGAGTTGGCGGTCGCCTGGCACAGTTCCGCACAGTCGTTCAGCATGGCGATCAGCGACGCCGTGGCTGACGCGCCGCCTTGCTTCGTCAGCCAGGCGGCGGTCTCCAGGCACATGCGGTGCGAAGCCACGCAATCGTCGATGCAGTCCGTCATCGACATCGCCATCCCTTCCATTCGATGCTGCTGCGCCGCCGCCGGCCCAGCCTGCGTTCCAGCGGCGGCAAGGCCGGCGCCGGCCATCAGCAATTCGCGTCTCTCGATCATCATGCACCTCCCATCTGCTATCCCTTGAGCGCTGCGCCGCGTCCGGCGGCCTCAGCCGTCATAGGCGACCCATCCAACGCCGCAGCACGCGCCTTCTCCCGCGCCATCCGGGTTTCCTCCCAAGGCCAGTGGCCGTTGATCTCGACCCCAAGCGAGATGCTCAGGAAGGTCCGCACCAGCACAAGCCCGGCCAGCACGATGAGATCGTCGAGCGTCGGGTTGATCACCAGCGACTTGACGATGTCGCCGGCGACCAGAAATTCCAAACCGAGCAGGATGCTGCGGCCGAGCGCCGAGCGGAACGCGCTATAGGCCTCGGTCCGGTCGCCCGCCCTCGCCCGCCGCGCAAACAGAAAGGTTGCGAGCCCCGCGCCGACGAGGATGGTCAGCGTGCCCGCCAGTTCCAGGCCGATCACCGCAAGCCGGAAGAAGGCGCTCAGCCAGTCGGCCTCAATGGTGATCATACCAGCCTCGCTTGCGGATATTGTTGAAGCTGTCGGTGGCGTGACAGGCATAGCATTGGTCGACGCGCGCTTTCGATCCGGCTGCGCGCTGCGAGACCATGCTGAAATGCTCCATGAAGTGACTGGGCGGCGCCTTGTGGCACTCGGCGCACTGCGTCGAATTGACCGACGGATGGCGATAATTGGCGATCTTCCAGCTGTCGGTCTTGTGGCAGCTCGCGCAGTCGGTGCCGAACAGGCCCTGGTGCGGATCGCGGAACGCATGGCAGCTCGCGCAATCGAGCGCGGTCTCGGGGGTCAGGCTTCGAATGTTTGTCGACATGCCCGCCAACGGCTGCCGCCACTTCGCCATGTCGAGCAAGGCGGCGTGATCCATGCGGATGATGCCGCGCTCTCCCTCATGTTCGACGTGGCAGGAGGTGCACTGCGTCGCTTTCGCGTGGAACTGAGTCGACTGCTTCGTCCCGAAATCCGTGCCTGCATGGCAGGTGAGACAGGTCCGGGTTTCGACGCCCTTGCCCGGCGTGTGACAGGCCGTGCATTGGCCGGCGAAGGACTGGTGCGCGCTCGAGAGCGGGCCGGGCGAGACGAGCTGCGCCACCAGGCCGGCATCCCTAGGCGCGTCCGATCGCATCCGGATCGCGACCGCGGCGACCATCACCAGCAGGGCTGCGATGAAGACGGCGTAGGAAAGACGCTGCCAGCTCATAGCCAGCGCAGCCCGTAATAGATCGCCGCGCCGACGTGGAGCGCGAGCAGCGCGAAGATGAGACAGCCCAGCAGGATGTGCAGGAACCGCCATCGCGCGAACAGGGTGTTGGTCGCCTCTTCGGCGCGGATCGCGAATTCGGTATCGGCCAGCGCCGCGGCGATCCCCGCCTTGTCCTGGGGGTGCTGGCCCGCGGGCGCATCCCCGGCGACGAACAGATAGCGCTTCCAGCCCGACAGCGGCGCGGCTGCGGTATCGGCCTGCGTCGGCGCCGCCGGCTCCTCGAGGAAGGCGGCGCGAAGCGAGGCCAGTTCCGACCTGCGTCCGCGCAGCGCCCGACCAAGCTGGGCAAGCAGGTAACGGCCGATGAAGCCGGTGATGACCGTCATCAGCAGGAGGACGGTCAGAAGCAGTCCGACCGGGCTTTCGAGCTTGTGCGCGGCGTGGACCAGACCCAGGATCGGCGCCAGCACGCCGGCATAGATGTGGATGGCGAGCAGGGTCGGCTTGCTGACGAGCCGGGAGAGCGCCTTGTCGACCCAGGCGATGTGCTTGGCCGCGACATAGGGAAGCGTCAGCAGCATCAGCACGAGCGCTGCGATCCCGATGATCCCGCCAGCGAGGCTACCCGGAAAGCGGGGCGACACATGCACGAGATAGCCGAACGGGAACAGCAGCAGGAACGCGACCAGCAGGCCCACGGCAATGTCGCTGCGTTCGCGCATCAGGCTTCGACCACGAGCGGCGTGCCCGTCCCCTTCGCCTGGCACGCGAGCACATAGCCTTGCGCCTTGTCGGCGGGCGCAAGGCCGGATTCGACCTCCATCGTCACTTCGCCCTGCAGCAGCTTGACCACGCAGGCGCCGCATGTGCCCGCACGGCATGCATAGGGGATCTCGACGCCCGCGCCCTCGGCCGCCTCCAGCACGGTCTCGTCCGCGGGCAAGGCCGCCGACACCCCCGACACGGAGAAGGTCACCGTGCTCGGCGCCACCTCGGCGCTCGGGGCCGGCTTATCCGCTGGCGGGGGCGCGGGCTTGACCTCGAGATCCTCGTGGTCGGCCGGCAGCGAGGCCGGACCGAACGCCTCGGTGTGCAGCTGCGCTTCGGGGACGCCGAGTTCGGCCAGCACGCCGCGCATCGCGCCCATCATCGCCGGCGGGCCGCACATATGGATGCGCCGGCTCGCGATCTCCGGCACCGCGGCCAGGATCATCTCGCGCGTGATCGGCCCTTCGGGGCCCATCCAGACGGTGCCGGGCGCGCGCTGCATCGCGGCGACGACATGGAGGTTGGGAAAACGGCGTTCGAGCCGCTCGAGCTCGTCGCGGAACACGAATTCCTCGGTCGACCGTGCGCCGTAGAAGAAGAAGATATCACCCTTCCACGCGGTGTCGGTGAGATAGCGCAGCACCGACATCATCGGGGTGATGCCGACCCCGCCCGCGATCAGCACGATGCTCTGGGCATCCGTTCCCGTGAAGGTGAAGGCGCCGAACGGTCCGCTGACCTTCAGCAGATCGTCGGCGACGACCTTGTCGTGCAGGTATCGCGAGACCACGCCCTGCTCCTCGCGCTTGACCGTCAGTTCGACATAGGCCCGCTGGGTCGGCGAAGAGGCGATCGTGTAGGAACGGCGCGCGGTCTTGCCCGCTTCGGGCTCTACCTCGACCTGCAGGAACTGGCCCGGCAGGAAGTCGAACGGCAGCCGGTCGGCGGCCGGGTCCGCGAGCCGGAAGGTCAGCACGCTCGGCGTCTCTCGCACGATCTGGACCACGCGCAGCTGCCCCGCCCAGCTTTTGGGCTTGCGCAGCGAAGCCCCAGCGGGCGCGGCCGCATTGCTCGGCGCGAGCCCGGCGCTGTCGGCAACGGGGGCAGGCGCGGGCGCAACCCTGGTAGCGGGCTGGGCAGCCTTCGGCTCCGGCTTTGTCAATGTCTTGCCGGTGGGGACACCACCGGCGATCGCCCCGATCCGCCGGAGGCGGAAGATCTGCAGCGCGATCAGCGTGGCGCTCACCAGCCCCAGGAAGAGCATGAGAAGCAGGTGCGAGGGCGAGATGCCGAACCAGTGATCGGCATGGCCGGGCGCGGCCTGGTCGATGTCGAGCTGATCGCGCAGCCAGGCAAGCCCGACCTCCCGGGGCGGCTGCAAGCCGCCGATCGCGCCCTGCGCGGCGGTGCCGGACCGGAACAGGTCGGTTCCCTCGCGCAGGCGGCGCGCCGCATCGAGCCGGGCCGAGACCGTGGTTGCACGCGCGCCGTCGGCCGAGGCGGCGTTGATCATCGCTAGGCCCGTGCTTACCCGTTCGCCAGCCTGCGCAGCGACCCGCTGCCTTGCCGCTTCGTCGAGCGCGGGAAAGGCGAGCAGCTGCGAGATGAAGCCGGTCCGGCGCGATTCGTGGCCGTGCTCATTCTCCCCTTCCCCATTGATCATGCGATCCATCATGGGGTTCATCATCTTCGCCATGTCCGACGACCCCGACGATGCCGGTGCGGACATGCCCCCGCCGGCCGGCATGCCTGCGCCATGATGCGCGGCATGATCCTCGCCCTCCTGCGCGCCCGCGCCCGCGGACAGGCTGAGAGCGATTGCGCAGCCGAGGCTCAAGCGTCGAAGGCTGATCCGCCTGGACATCCTCATCCCCTTTTTCAGCGCGCTTACATATCCTTCATCGGCATCGCCGAATTGCCCGGCGCGGGATCGGGTGCCGGCGCGGTCTGGTTGCCGGCCCCGGCGCGCATCGCGTCATGGTCCATCGCCTGACGGTGATGCCGCTCCATCTCGGCCTGGTTGCTCATCGCGTCCATCGGCGCCGCGTCTGCAGCGTTGCCGCTGTCGGTCAGGACCGGGGTGGCGGCGACGCTGTTCGCCGCGGGCGGCACCGTCTGGTCGGCCTGGCGGTCGCAGCCCGAAAGCGCGAGCGCCAGCAACAGGCTTCCGCCGACAAGCGGAAGGGCTTTTTTCGCATGGTCGATCATAGCTTGCTCCTTGGCTTGAAAACTGTGTCCGGGCGCCAGGGCTGGCGCCCGGACCGGATCATTGCGCGTTGCGCAGGATCTGAAGGCACCGGTCGTGCGAGAGGTTCATCGGGTTGCGCCCCTGCCCCTTCATCTCGCCATGATCATGCGGCGTCTGGAGACCCATATTGCCCTCCATCGCCCGGCAACTCTCGACCTGCGCCGAGGTCGGCCGCGTGGTTACACAGGCGCCCAGAAGCAGCGCCGGCGTGAGGACGCCGATCAAACGCATTTTCTTCATGACAAAACCCCTTTCGCTCGTGGTGATCGTTCGTCCTGCGCTGCCTGATGTTTCTTGTTATGCTGCTGGTCTTTCCGCCGCGCCGTCAGGAAGGCGAGGATCGGGCAATCGGAGACGGGCACTTCGCCCGGGCATTCGTCGGCGAGCATCCGCAGCATGTCGCGGATATCGGACAGGCGCTCGAGCCGGGCTTCGGCGTCAGCGATCTTGGCGAGCGTGATATCGAGCACGGCCTGGGCATGCGCGGTGTCCGACGCCCTGAGCGCCAGCAACTGCCGGGCCTGTTCGAGTGTGAAGCCAAGCTCCTGCGCCGAGCGGATGAAATTGACGCGCTCGAGGTCGGTCGCGTCGTAGAGCCTGTAGCCCGCCGCCGTGCGCGCGGGTTCGCGCAGCAAACCCATCCGCTCATAATAGCGGATCGTGTCGCGGCCCACGCCCGCAGCGGCGGCCAGTTCGCCGATCTTGAAATTGCCCATGTCATCCGCTCGATCATCATGCCGGTTGGACCATGGTCCAGGGTCAAGCGGTTCGCTTTGACCCCGAACGGTCCGTTGCCGCCGCCAGCCCGCTGCCCCGACGTCTCGCGTCAGGGCAGCTTGTGCCGCCGGGCCACCGGCTCGTCAGTTCTTGCGAAGCTCGACGATGTCGTGCTTGGCAGGCGTGCCGTCGGCGACGGACACGTGCGCGAAGTGATCATCGAAGATATGATCGATCGTCACATGGCCGATGAGCTGGCGGTGATAAGTCGGCGCCACGCCTTTGGACGGACCCGGATGGGTCACAACGCGATAGACCTCGAGCTTCTGGCCGACCTCGGCGCCATCGGCCTTGCCGATGCAGACGACCGTGCCGTTGCTGCCCGTGTCAACGATCGAGCCGCGCATGAAGAAGGTATGTCCGATACCCTGAGCGAATGAAGGGACCGCTGCGAGCATCGAGATGCCGGCGAGCGCAACCATGATGGAGTTCTTGATCATCTTGGACTCCTCTGAGAAGTGTTGAACACTGCCGCTCGATCTCTCGAGGGGAAGACTTTGTTTCTTCGCCTTCAGGAGTATGGTCCCTGGTCCAAGCTCGGTATACGTATTGTTCGCAGCGACTGTCGGTTTGAGTAGATCCCCCGGGACCGTCGTTGATTTGTCCGTACCTCGCCAAACGGATGGCACCTGCCGCCTCCTCGGTGGGCGTCGTCCAGCATTGGTTGCAACTGATCTGTCCGGGTGCGCCCACTTGGTTCCGGGCACCTTTTGCAGATGTGGTGGATTACGCCGTTTCCCCCCAACCGTGAGGGCTCCGCCTTCACGGTGCGTATTACCTAGGGGCAACAAAGGAGACGATGTTGAAAAGATCAGGAATGGCGTTCGCTCCCCTCTTACTGCTGGCCGCCGGCCCGGTCCTCGCCCAGGAGGCCATGCACGGCATGGATCATGGCAAGATGGGCCACTCCGACACGGGCATGATGAAACCGACACCCGCCAATCCATACCCGCGTGCCGAAATGGAGATGCATCGTAAGATGATGTCGGCCGTTGGCACCGATGCGACCGAGACCTGGGCCCGCAAGATGATCGAGCATCACCGCGGCGCGATCGCCATGTCACAGATCGTGCTCCGCGAAACGCGCGACGCCAAGGTTCGCGACATGGCCACCAAGAGCTCTGCCGAACAGCGACGCGAAATCGACGAACTGCAAGCCTGGCTGCGTGAGCATGGCAAGCGGACACAGTGACCGAAGCAGGAACTTGAGATTCGAAAGATGAAGAAGCAGGCGATCGCGGCGCTGGCCGCCATCTTCATGGCGACAGCGGCCAGCTCTGCGACGCCGATCCTCGTGCATCGCGATCCCGGCTGTGGCTGCTGCGAAAAGTGGGCCGCGCAGATCCGCGCACAGTTCAAGCGTTCCGTCACGATCGTCGACGACCGCTCGCGATCTTCCTTCCAGCGCTCGCATGGTGTGCCGCTGCGTCTCGCCTCCTGCCACACCGCCGTGATCGACGGCATGGTGTTCGAGGGGCATGTGCCCATCAATGACATCAAGCGGGTTCTGGCAGTGCGCCCGCGCGGGGTGGCTGGCCTTGCCGTTGCGGGAATGCCTTTGGGATCACCGGGCATGGAGATCCCCAGTCAGCCGGCACAGTCCTATCAGGTGGTAGCATTCGGCCCGTCTGGCCAGCGCGTGTTCGCAAGGCACTGAGGGGAAAGCTCCATTTGTAACTTCGGTTCCAGCGCGCTAGAATAGTCGTTCGTGAAACGCCTGCTCGCGCTTCTGCTCGTCATCGGAGCGCTGTCCGGTCTCTTCGGAGCCCAGATGGCGGCCGCGCACAGCGTGCCTGAGGCGGCAGGCGCGCCGCTGGCCAAGGGCATGGATGCGGACTGCATGGCGATGATGGCCAAGCAGCATCCTGCGCCCAGCGAAAAGCCTTGCAAGGGCCTGACGCTCGATTGCATCGCCGCGATGGGGTGCGTGATCCCGCTGGTCGCAGCTGACCTGACAGGCGGCATTGCGCCTGCGCGTCTCTACGACGCGCCCAGCTTCTGGACGACCGATACGATATTGACCGGCAAGGCGGTTGTGCCCGAGCCGGATCCTCCCACCAGCCTTGCCTGATTGAACGAGCACGGGCTGCGCGCATCGATCGATGCGCGCAGCCCGGTTTCCTTCTTTTCAGTCAAAGGTTTTCGTGATGACCAAAATACTTCCGGCCGCCCTTGTGGCGGCCCTCGGTCTCGCCGCGCCTGCGCTTGCAGCCGACGCGAGCCGCACGCCGCAGGGCCATTGGGAATGGCGGGCGGCGCCGCAATATGGTCCGCGGGCGACCGGCCCTGCGCGTGTCCGCATATGGGTGCCCGAGAGCCGGGACATCGCCAGCTGCGATTGCGCGATGATGCAGGCAAGCGCCGCCGACTGCATGCGCGGCGCAGTCAGGTCGGACAAGGGCTAAACCCACTCCGGAGCGGCGCGTCACATGTTGGCGCGCCGCCTCTGTCATGAGGGGATGATATCCATGATCATGATGCCGAGGCGCGCTATGCGACGCCTGTTGCTCTCTCTCGGTGCGA
Source organism: Sphingomonas sp. OV641 (assembly GCF_900109205.1). NCBI lineage: Bacteria > Pseudomonadati > Pseudomonadota > Alphaproteobacteria > Sphingomonadales > Sphingomonadaceae > Sphingomonas > Sphingomonas sp. OV641. Next base: position 40,368 of record NZ_FNZB01000007.1, read on the forward strand.
CGCTTGCGAGCGCCTGGGCCGTGCCGGTGTCGGCCGGCCCGCTCACCTACGAGCAGGCACTGAGGCTCGCTGCCGCCAATGCGCCAAGCCTCAAGGCGCGCGCGGCGGCGACAGCTGGCGCCCGCTCCTCGGCGGTCGCGGCCGATCGCCTGCCCGATCCGACGCTCGACCTGGGCCTGCAGAACTTCCCGGTGAGCGGCCCCAATGCCGGCAGCTTCACGCGCGACGATTTCACCATGGCGACGATCGGGTTCAGCCAGGCCTTCCCCAATCTCGCCAAGCGCCATGCACGCGCCGCGCGCGCCGCGGCCGATATCGGTGTCGCCGAGGCGGGCGAGCTGGTCGAAGGCCGCAACGTGCGGCTCGAGACCGCGCTCGCATGGATCGATCTCTATTATGGCGAACGCCGGCTCCGGCAGCTCGACCTGCTCGATGCCAGTCTCGACGACCTGCAGAAGACCGTGACCGCACGCCTGGCGTCGGGCAGCGCGCGCCCGAGCCAGGCGCTCGAGCCCGACCAGCTCCGCGCCGCCATCGCCGATCGCCGCGCCGAGATGGCTGCGGTGGTGGCGCAGGCGCGGGCCCGGCTCGCGCGCTATACCGGCGACCCCGACCCGCAGGCGACGGGCGACCCGCCGATACTCGATGTCGATCCGATCCGGCTGCGGGCCGGGATCGATGCGCTTCCCGCCGTGCGCGCGCAGGACGCGCGGATCGCAGTCGCCGAAGCGGACGTGCGCCTCGCGCGCGCCGACAAGCGCTCCGACTGGAAGGTCGGCGTCACCTATGGCCGGCGCGATCCCATGTACGGCGACATGGCCTCGGTCGGCGTGTCGATCGACCTGCCAATGTTCGCCGGCAAGCGCCAGAATCCCAGGATCGCTGCCAGCGAGAGCCTTGTGCAAGGGGGTCGGTTCGACCGCGAGGCGATCCGCCGCGAGCTGGTGGCGCAACTCGACGCCGATCTCGCAGACCATGCCATGCATCTCTCCCGGTTGCGCAATGCCCGCGAGACGCTGGTGCCCCTCGCCAGGCGCCGCGCCGAACTCGACCGCGACAGCTATGCCGCGGGCAAGCTCGACCTGGGAACCGCGCTGCTCTCGACCCTGGCGCTCGCCGAGGCCGAGGTCGAAACGCTCAACCGCGAGGCCGATGTCGCGCGCGACGCGGTCCGTATCAACATCACTTATGGGGAGGAGCGGCCATGACGCTCAAGTCGGACACAGTGCGCTGGGGCGCATCGATCCTTGTCGTCGCGCTGGCCGCCGGTGGCGCGGGCTATTGGGCGGGCCACAGGTCGCCGCAACCGCAGGCCGCCGCGTCCGGCGAGGCGGGCACAGGCTCGGGCAAGGTGCTCTACTGGTACGACCCGATGTTTCCCAACCAGAAGTTCGACAAGCCCGGCAAGTCGCCGTTCATGGATATGCAGCTTGTGCCCAGATATGCCGACGGCGAAAGTGCCGGCGCGGCGCCCGGGGTGACGGTCGATCCCTCCGCGCGCCAGAGCCTCGGCCTGCGCGTGGCCGAGGCCCGCATGGGCAGCCTTGCGAGCACGCTGGAAGTCACCGGCACGGTCGATTTCAACCAGCGCGACATCGCGATCATCCAGGCGCGCTCGGGCGGGTTCGTAAGCCGTGTCTATGCCCGCGCGCCGGGTGACGTGGTCCGCGCCGGCGCCCCGATCGTCGACCTGCTGCTGCCCGAGTGGGGCGGCGCGCAGACCGAGTTCCTGAGCGTCAAGCGGCTCGGCAAGCCCGATCTCACCGCCGCCGCGCGCCAGCGCCTGCGCTTGATGGGCATGTCCGACGGCCTCATCGCCAGCGTCGAGCGGAGCGGCCGGCCGGGCGGCACGGTGACGATCACGACGCCGATCTCCGGGGTGATCCAGACGCTCGACGCCCGGGCCGGCGTGACGCTCGGCATGGGCCAGACGCTCGCCCAGGTGAACGGCCTCGGCACCGTCTGGCTCAACGCCGCGGTGCCCGAGGCGCGGGCGGGCGAAGTCCGCATCGGCCAGAGCGCCAGCGCAACCCTGACCGGCTTTCCGGGCGAGAGCTTCGCCGGCCGGGTGATCGCGATCCTGCCGACGACGCAGGCCGACAGCCGGACGCTCACCGTCCGGATCGAGCTGCCCAACCGTGGCGGCCGGTTGCGGCCCGGCATGTTCGCGAGCGTGGCGCTCGGGGGCAATGCCCGATCCGCCCTGCTGGTGCCGAGCGAAGCGGTGATCCGCACCGGCAAGCGAACGCTCGTCATGCTCGCGGCTGGCGACGGGCGCTACCATCCCGCCGAGGTCCGGATCGGCCGCGATGCGGGCGGCCAGACCGAAGTGCTCGCGGGCCTCGCCCCCGGCCAGAAGGTCGTTGCCTCCGGCCAGTTCCTGATCGATTCGGAAGCGAGCCTTTCGGGAATCGAGGCGCGGCCCATCGGCGGCGGTGCGCCGGCGAATGCCACCAAGCCCGCATCCAGGCCCGCGCTCTACGAAACCGTCGGAAGGATCGAGCGGATTGCTCCCGGTTCGGTGACGCTCAGCCACGAGCCGGTCCCCGCGCTCGGCTGGCCGGCGATGACGATGACCTTCGCGCTGCCCGATCCCGGCATCGTACGCGGCTTCAAGACGGGGGACCACGTGCGCTTCGGCTTCGACCAGCCACCGGCGGGGCCGACCGTGCGGCGCATGACCAAGGTGGCGGGCCAGTGATCGCCCATCTCATCCGCTGGTCGGTGAGGAACCGCTTCTTCGTCGTGCTCGGCATGCTCGCGCTGGTCGGCGCGGGCCTGTGGGCGGTGCGCTCGACCCCGATCGACGCGCTGCCCGATCTTTCCGACGTGCAGGTCGTGATCCGCACTTCCTATCCGGGTCAGGCGCCCCAGATCGTCGAGAACCAGATCACCTATCCGCTCACCACCACCATGCTGTCGGTGCCCGGCGCCAAGACGGTGCGCGGCTATTCCTTCTTCGGCGACAGCTTCGTCTATGTGATCTTCGAGGACGGCACCGATCTCTACTGGGCGCGCAGCCGCGTGCTCGAATATCTCAACCAGGTCCAGGGTCGGTTGCCGGCCAGCGCCCGCAGCGCGCTCGGGCCGGACGCGACCGGGGTCGGCTGGGTCTATGAATATGCGCTGGTCGACCGCACCGGCCGGCACGATCTCTCGCAGCTTCGCGGGTTGCAGGACTGGTTCCTGCGCTACGAGCTGAAGACCGTGACCGGCGTGGCCGAAGTCGCCAGCATCGGCGGCATGGTCAAGCAGTACCAGGTGCTGCTCGATCCGGTGAAGCTCGCGGCCTACGGCGTAACCCACGCCCAGGCAGTGCAGGCGATCAGCCAAGCCAATCAGGAAGCCGGCGGCTCGGTGCTGGAAATGGCCGAGGCCGAATATATGGTCCGCGCCTCGGGCTATCTGAAAACGCTCGACGATTTCCGGGCAATCCCGCTCAAGACTGCGGCGGGCGGCGTGCCCGTCCGGCTCGGCGATGTCGCCACGATCCAGGTCGGCCCCGAGATGCGGCGCGGCATCGCCGAACTGAACGGCGAAGGCGAGGTCGCCGGCGGCGTCGTTATTCTTCGGTCAGGCAAGAACGCCCGTGAGACCATCGCGGCGGTCAAGGACAAGCTCGCCGATCTCAGGAAAAGCCTGCCGCCGGGCGTCGAGGTGGTCACGGTCTATGACCGCTCGCAGCTGATCGATCGCGCGGTCGAGAACCTCACCCGCAAGCTGGTCGAGGAGTTCATCGTCGTCGCATTGGTCTGCGCCCTGTTCCTCTGGCACGTCCGCTCGGCGCTGGTCGCGATCCTGACCTTGCCGCTCGGTGTGCTGGCCGCGTTCGTCGTAATGCGGTTCCAGGGGGTGAACGCCAACATCATGTCGCTGGGCGGCATCGCCATCGCCATCGGCGCGATGGTGGATGCGGCGGTCGTCATGATCGAGAACGCCCACAAGAGGATCGAACGCTGGGAGCAGGATCACCCGGACAGACATCTCGATGGCGAGATGCGCTGGATCGTCGTCACCGAGGCGGCGGCCGAGGTCGGGCCGGCGCTGTTCTTCAGCCTGCTGATCATCACGCTGTCGTTCATTCCGGTCTTCACCCTGGAGGCGCAGGAAGGCCGGCTGTTCGCGCCGCTCGCCTTCACCAAGACCTATGCGATGGGCGCGGCCGCGATCCTGTCGGTGACCCTGGTACCGATCCTGATGGGCTGGCTGATCCGGGGCCGCATTCCGGCCGAGCAGGCCAATCCGGTCAATCGCTGGCTCACCAATATCTACCGGCCCGCGATCGACTGGACGATGAAGCGGCCCAAGGCAGTGCTGCTGATCGCGGCTCTGGTGTTCGCCACCACGGCCTGGCCGCTCAGCCGGCTCGGCGGCGAGTTCATGCCCAATCTCGACGAGGGCGACCTGCTCTACATGCCCTCGGCGCTGCCGGGCCTCTCGGCCGCCAAGGCGAGTGAGCTGCTCCAGCAGACCGACCGCCTGATCAAGACCGTGCCCGAAGTCGAAAGCGTGTTCGGCAAGGCCGGCCGCGCCGAGACCGCGACCGATCCCGCGCCGCTCGAAATGTTCGAGACGACGATCCAGTTCAAGCCCCGCGACCAGTGGCGGTCGGGCATGACGCCCGAACGCCTTGTCGACGAGCTCGATCGCCGGGTGAAGCTTCCGGGTCTCGCCAATATCTGGGTGCCGCCGATCCGCAACCGCATCGACATGCTCGCGACGGGCATCAAGAGCCCGATCGGGGTCAAGGTGTCGGGCAGTGACCTCGCCGAGCTCGACCGCATCGCGCATGATGTCGAGACCGTGGCCAGGAGCGTGCCCGGCGTCAGCTCGGCGCTCGCCGAGCGGCTGACCGGCGGACGCTATGTCGATGTCGACATAGACCGCGCCGCCGCCGCGCGGTTCGGGCTCAACATCGCCGACGTCCAGGCCATCGTCTCCGGCGCGATCGGCGGCGAGACGATCGGCGAGACGGTCGAGGGCCTCGCCCGCTATCCGATCAGCGTGCGCTATCCGCGCGAATTGCGCGACAGCCTCGAAAGGCTGCGGGCGCTACCGATCCTGACGCCCGCGGGCCAGCAGATCACCTTGGGCACCGTGGCAAACGTCTCGATCGCCGAGGGACCGCCGATGCTCAAGACCGAGAATGCCCGGCCTTCGACCTGGGTCTACGTCGATGTGCGCGGGCGCGATCTTGCCTCGGTGGTCGGCGATCTGCAGCGTGCGGTGGCGAAACAGGTCAGGCTCTCGCCTGGGGTCAGCATCGCTTACTCTGGCCAGTTCGAATATCTCGAGCGCGCGGTCGACCGCTTGAAGCTGGTCGTGCCCGCGACGCTGCTGATCATCTTCGTGCTGCTCTACCTCATCTTCGGCCGCTTCGACGAGGCGGCGCTGATCATGGGGACGCTGCCGTTTGCGCTGACCGGCGGCATCTGGACGCTTTATCTGCTGGGGTTCAACCAGTCGGTCGCCACCGGGGTCGGGTTCATCGCGCTCGCCGGCGTCTCCGCCGAGTTCGGGGTGGTGATGCTGATCTATCTCAAGAACGCGCTGGCCGAGCGCGGCGCACATCCGGACGCTGCCGAGGTCGAGGCCGCCGTGCGCGAAGGCGCGCTGCTGCGCGTCCGTCCCAAGGCGATGACGGTGGCGGTGATCCTGGCCGGCCTGCTGCCGATCCTGCTGGGATCAGGCGCGGGTTCGGAGGTCATGAGCCGGATTGCCGCGCCGATGATCGGCGGCATGCTGACCGCGCCCTTGCTCTCAATGTTCGTCCTGCCCGCCGCCTACCTGCTGTTGCGCCGGCCCAAGACCGATCCCATCCCTCAACCCGTTTCATCATGAAGGAGAAGACGATGAACCATGCACGACTGACCATTGCCCTCGGCCTCGCCGCCCTGACTGCCGCGTGCGGCAAGAAGGCGGAGGCCCCCGTTGCGACTGAGACCAACGAGGCGGCGCCCGCCGCGACCATGAGCGGCGACATGGGCAACATGTCGATGGCGCCTGACGCGAACGCCGCGATCAAGGCCAAGGGCCATGGCACCGTCACCGCGATCGACAAGGCGGCAGGCACGATCACGCTCGATCATGGTCCGATCCCGGAGGCCAAGTGGCCCGCGATGACGATGGCGTTCAAGGCCGCGCCGTCGATCACCGATGCGGTCAAGGTCGGCGACAAGGTCGATTTCGACCTCTCGCTCAAGGGCAGCGATGGCGAGGTCACCGCGATCGCAAAGCAGTGATCCGCTAAGTTCGACCGGAAAAAGCTGGTTGCGTCGCCGCTCCCGGGCGGCGACGCCCGTGCCGGCCGTCTGCCTGGCTGTGCGCCCGGTCGACGGTTGCGACCGGCAACGCCCAATGCCAGCGGCGTTTCCCTGCGCGATCACCGACAATTTGAGCACGCTTCGCGGATCGCACATTGAACGTGCAAGCCGCCCTTGCTCGCGATAGCCTGAACGGCAAGGAGCCCAGTTTAGATGACCCAGCCAGTATGACCTTGTTACCCGCGACACATCATGATCTCGTGAGCGAGCTTGTCCGTCGTTGGCGAGACGATCCCGGCGCCACCTATCGCTCCTGGTTTCTGTGGGACGAACGGCTGAAAAACTTCCGCTCCATCCGTCGCGGGCTGCAGCAGGTGGTCGCAGAAATCGAAAGTGGGCGGTTCGGCGTCGCCTATCGCGGCTCGTCACTGGAAACGGTTGTCCACTCGATCGCCGAACAGCGGCAGATCTTCAAGGGCGCCGACCATGCCTGGCTGTGGAAGCCCAAGCTGCGCATTCCAGACATCTACGAAAGCCCGGACAACCAGCGGGCGTTCGGTCGCCTGCTCGACAATTGCTCGTGCTGCGATACCGCCGAGGAGATCATCAGCCACATCCGCAGCATAGACGCGCTCAAGATCAAGGGGCTGGGGCCGGCGGCGGCCAACCTGCTCTATTTCCTTCACCCGACGCTGGTGCCGCCCTTCAATACCGCGATCGTCAAGGGCTACAATGCCGTCACCGGCGCCAAGGTGAAGCTCGGGTCATGGGATCATTTTCTCGCCATGCGCGCCGGCATCCTCGACCTCAACGACCGTTACCGCGAGTTGCTCTCCAACGATCTCGGCGCGATCGGCGGACTGTTGTTCGACATTGGCTCGGGCCGCTATCCCGCGCCACCGCTGGAGGATGACGCAACGGCGGCCGACGACTGGCTCGGCAGATTGGAACATGCCAGAGCGGAGGCAAGCCGGCTCGACAAGACAGCCGCCGCGCAGGGCGAAACCGATCGCACGCACGCCGAAATCCAGGCCTGGCTGCGCGACCTCGGCCATGCCCTCGGTTACGATGTGTGGATCGCCGCCAATGACCGCGGTCGACTTCACGCTGGCTGCCCGCTTGGACAGGGATGCCTCGAGCGCCTTCCAGACGCCATTGCGACCTCTCCCGGAGCGGACTCGATCCGCCTCATCGACGTGTTGTGGCTGGCGAAGGGTGGCGACGGCGTCGCCGCCGCGTTCGAGGTTGAACATTCGACCTCGATCTACTCGGGGATCGTGCGCATGCTCGATCTGGCGCTGTCGGGGAGCGATCTGCACGCTGCCGCCGGGCTATTCCTGGTCGCACCGAATGCGCGCGAGCAGGACGTTCGCGCGCAACTCCGTCGCCCGGCTTTCAGCCGTATTGCCGATCTCGACTTCGCCTATCTGCCCTATGGCGAGCTGGAGAGAAACAGGGACGCGATCGCTCGTTTTGGAACGGGATTGAAGGCCATCAAGGCGATCTCAAGCCCCCTTCCCTGAAACACGGACCATTGTGCCGCTGCTGGCAAGGGCCACCGGCCAGCTCCATAAGCTCATGCCGGTCCGATGAGGTTGCTTGGGGAGCGACGCCCTCCTGCAATCGAGTCGACCAGCGACCCCATCAGCCGATCTTCGCCATCAGCCTGCCCGCTGCGCCCTGCTCTGCAGCAAGGTTGCGATTATAGGCGAGTGGCATTCGCGGTGACTTCCACCGCAATGCATCCATGATCCCAGCCAGATCCTCTCCGCTCGCAAACAGATCCTGGTTCAGCCCGATCCGCGTCGAGTGCGCGCTGATGCCCTTGAGCAGCCGCGCCAGATCCTCGGCTGTGAGGTCGGGCAGAGCGCCACGATCGAACGCGCGCTGGATGATCGAGCGGAAGATCGGCCCGATCGAACCCGGGTGCAGCGCGACGGTGCCGATGTCATATTCGACCCGCGCCTTCACCGCAGGCCTGGGCAGCGTCTTGCGCAGATCCCAGGTCTCCCGCCCCGAGATGCTGTCGATCGGCCGACCGCGCACGGCGGCGCGCGCCTTGTAGCGCCGCACCTGCACCCGCCGGAACAGCGGCCCCGCCGTGATCCCGGCCGCTTCGGTCCAGGCCGCGATCGCCGACACGGTACGCGGGCTGAGATAGGCGGTTGCCCCCTCCCCGTCTTGATCGCCCTTGCTGCGCAGGATCTGCAGCAGCCGCGCCTCGGGATCGATCGCCTCTTCGATATGCTCGATGGCCACGGCTACCAACTCGGACGCACGCAGGCCGGTGTCATAGGCGGCAGACAGCAGCGCGCGATCGCGCAGCCCCGGCAGATCGTTTCCGCAGCTCTCGAGCAGCGCCCGGACGTTGAGACCACGCGCCTTGTCGCGTTCCACGTCGCGCACCGGCCCCTTGAACCGCAGCGGCCTTGCCTGCTTCTGCGCTGCGCCCTTCTCACGGCGCACCGCTTGCAGCCGCAGCTTCACCAGCGGCGCGGGGGTTGGGTCCTTGAGTTCGAGCAACTGATGGATCTTGGCGATCGACGCCTTGTAGCGGGATAGCGAGGCTGGGCGGCTCCCCTTGCCTGCCCGCGAGTCGAGATAGTCGGCCACCGTCTCGGCCGTCGCCGGCAGTGCAATCCGGTTGTTGCGCCTACACCACGCATCGAACGCCTCGACGTCGGACTTGAGCGCACGGATGCTATGGGGCGATGAAGCGGCCTGATAGGCGGCGATCAGGCCCTCGTTGACGGTGATGCGCTCGCCGGCGCGCATCTGCACGATCGTCCACGCAAGGTCGGCCGGCGCCCTGACGGCCGGCAGGACAGCCTCAGGCGGCGCTACGGGGATTTCTGGCCCTTCCCGGGCGGTTTCGGTGCTCACGACGCGCCTCGCTCCTCAGCCGCGCTTGTAGCCCACCTTATAATGAACGGTCAAATCCGCTTATGTGATAACTGCAATTATCGAATGTCCACTTTCGGGAGGTCACGGATGTAGAAACGAACTGCTGACTTTGGTTTCCCGCCATGGCATTGTCGCCATCCTATGACGCGGACAGACAACCTGCGCGCCGACGACAGCCTGCTCCTGCTCGGGCGCCTCGATGGCCGATTGCACGGTAGTCCATGCGCCGACATCTTTCTCGCGCGCTCGCGCCTGGAAGGCGCCACCGTCCTGGCCGGCCTCGCCGGCGTGCCGATCGCGGTGCGCGACCTGCAGGACTGGATCGCCGGCCGCACACCCCCTCCCCGCGCTTCCGAAGGCCTCAACGATCCGATCTCGGTTGCCGCCGTCTTCCACCTTGCGCTCAGCCGCGACGAGGATCTCAAGGATTCGCTCGGCCGCGCCACGCTCAACGTGCTCCGTACGGTACTCGATGACCGCACCGAGGCGAAGGTTTATGCGGCCGAAGACTTGGCGCACTTCGGGCCCATGTGGCGACAGCTGCGAACCGTGGCGGACGCCCCCTTCCCTTCCGGTGACCTCCTCTCTGTCGCCAACCGCATTTTCCAGCTGTTCGCGCTGACCGAACCAGCGGCACCAGGCAGCTGGGATGTCGTCAGCGTCGATGGTCGCGCTCTCGAGCTGCCTCCCCGTGGACGCGATCGAAACTGGCTGATCGCCGCCGCCGTACCGCGGATGCTGTGCCGCGCTGGCTTCACGACCCGCGTGATCCCCTCGTTCATCCTGATGTCCAAGTTTCTGCCCCCCTCCCCCGCCGATCTGGCAGAGACCTTGGCCCAGGCGATCGGTCGGACGGCGCATGCTGGCTTGCGCGACCTCGACGCGATCGAGCGTGCGGCGTCGCGCATCCAGACCGATCTGGCCGTCACGAAGCGGAGCAAGGCCCCTCTCCTTGCCCGCCTGCAGCTTGCCTATCCGGGCCTTCAGCCGGCCGCTGTCGCGCGCCTGTTGAAGGTCACCCCGCAAGGCGCGCGCAAGCTACTCGCCTCACTTGCTCATCCCTCTTGAACCACAGACACCGTGCAATCCAAGCCACAGAACCCTCCGTCCCGGCATCACTTCATCCCGCAGTTCCTCCTCGACCAGTGGAAGGATGGCGACACCCTGCTGCGCTATCGGCGCAATCGGATCGGGGAGATCGAGAGCAGTCCTGCATCACCCAAGAGCGTCTGCTTCGAGCGGGACCTGTACAAGACGATCGGGTTCCCGCCCGAGCATGCCCAGCAGATGGAAACCCTGTTCATGCAGGTGATCGATGACGCTGCGGCCAAGGTTCACGCGCTGCTCCTCGACGGCAAGGTCAACTCGCTCAGCGACGCGCAATGCTCGGATTGGGGCCGGTTCGTCATGTCGCTGTGGTTCCGGACACCGCTGGATATGCGCGGCATGAAGGACGCCGTCGGCGCTCTCGCAAGCGCAGAGGCCGCGAAGTCCGTGCTGCGCGGCGAAGATGGGGCGCTGCCGCCCGAGGCCGTGAGCGCGCTTCAGATGGAAGTCCTGCGCTTGGTCATCGACGACGCGGATCGCGGACGAGCGTTCATCAACATGGACTGGCGCATAATCAAGACGAACAATCGCCGGGAATTGTTCGTCTCCGATTGGCCGCTCGACGTGCCGGTCAGCTTCGCCTGGCTTGGTAGTGCCTCGTCCTATGTCACTCTTCCGATCGGACCGGAGACCCTCTTCGTTGCTGCCGGGTCCACTACGCTGGCAAATCGGATCGTGAGCCTACCCGAGCGAGAACTGATCACGCGGCAGAACCGGTCGACCGTGGGACATGCCCAGGCGTTCGTAGGCGCGAGGACGCGTCAAGCCGGCGACTTCATCCGCGCGAACTTCGGCCTGCGAAGCCGCCACTCCGTGACGCAGAGCACCGCCGACAAATATAAGCGGGACGCCATATAAGGCGGCGACCTCGCCAGACGCCGCGCTCCATCACCCTACGACAGCAGCCCCTCGATCGCCTTCAAAAGCTCGGCGGGCGACGCCTCAGCCTTCGGCGGCACCTTGATCGTCAGCCCCCCTCCCCGCGCCTTCGTATAGCGCAGGATGACCTTGCCCCCCTTGCCGGTGATCTCCTTCTCGGCGGCAGCCTTCACGGCTGGCGCGACAGTCGCCTTCACGAGCCGCTTCGCGACTTCCGGCCCGCTCAGCTTCAAGCCTTTCTGGCTGCGCTCTTCCTCGATGCGTTCAGCCTCTTCGCGCATCTTCGCCAGCGCCTTCGGATCTCCGGTAAGCGGCTTGATGTCACGCGCGACGCGTACCGTGATGTCGTGCGTATCGGAGAACGCCGCGACAACTGGTTCGGGCAAGCGCGCAACGTCGAGAAGCCGGCTCAGCCACGACTTGGAAAGGTTTAAATGCTCGGCCATCTGCGACTGCGAGCCCTCGTAGAACTCCGCGAGCGCCACCGTATATTCCTTGGCCCGCTCCCAATCCGAGATGTCCTTACGCGAGCGGTTCTCGACATCTGAAACCCGGAACGCCTCCTCGTCCGTGACACTCTGGATCGTCACCAGATACTCGAACTCCGGGTGGTGATGCGCTCGCAGCCATTTCACCGTCCACCAACGGCGGACGCCGGCGATGATCTCGAAGTCGAAGTTCGGGTCATCTTTCAGACGCCGAACGATAGCGGGGATCCGTTGCTTCTTGGCGGAGAGGAAGGAGTCGATGAGATCGCGGCAGCTATCTTCGTTCAAATGATCCAGATCGCGATTGTGCATCCGCCATGGGCGGCACCGCTCCGGATCGACCCACTCCGTCCGGTCGGCGACCGTTTTCCCCGTCGCGATGCGCGCGAGCGTCTGGCTGCGACTTGCCATGATGCCGTCCGCAGGGGTCGCCTTATCGAGGTTCTCCTCGTCGTCGAGCCCCTCTGTGAACATCGAGCCGAAGCCCTTGTTGCCCTTGCTCATCGGCCCGTTTCTCCTTCTCTCTTGCCCTCGCCGACGGGTGCCAACAGGCCAGAGTTGCCACGTGGCAACTGCGCCGCCCCCAGGCGCTTGCACTGACGTTCCTGCCGTGTGCGATCTGACATGGTATTCCTACCTAACATATTGCTTCTATTGGGTTCTTCCACTTTGTTGTCACGTGGCAACTCGGTGATCCGGCTTCGTCTCACTCCCCGATTGCCCGTGCTCGCCGACGTGAGAAATATCGGAGTTGCCACGTGGCAACTCTCCCTAAATTCGGCCCCCTGCCCTGCTCGCCCAGGTGCGCAGAACGTCCTGCTCAATATCCTGGCAAACGTCGCTGAGATGCTTCATGCAGCGGTTGTAGACCTCGTGCGACGTGACGGGCTTGTCGAGTTCGAAAACGGTTTTCATCCTGGAGCTGGCATTGTCGATTTCGGCGCTGGTGACCATCACCGACTGCGTCATTGAGCCACCGAAGACCTGCCGCATCATCGACAGTATCTCCCGGTGCATCGACTTGCTCTCGTCCACGCGGCTGCCGACCAGCCGGATGAAGTTGTAGGCCGGCCTTCCCCGCCCCGCGAGTTGCTCGAGCTGCTTCATCGTCGTTCGCGTCATGTCGATGAAAGATACCGTCGAGGCGAAGTCGACAAGGCTCGGCGGCACCGGAATGACCATGCAGTTAGCGGCCTGGAGCACAGCCATCGACACCATGCCCAATGCCGGCGGCGGGTCCATGATCACGACGTCATAGTCATCGACCACCTCATCAATGGCCTGCGCGATCAGGTCGATGATCTCCATGTTCTGATTTCGCGCCATGTGCCCGGCGATCTCATACTCGAGATTATAAAGTCGCAGGTTCGACGGGATCAGGTGGAGGTTGTGAAAGTGCGTCTTGCGGATAATCTTGCGAACGCCAAGCAGCTCCGGATTGTGAAAATGCCCGTAAAGCGTGTCTTCCTCGTCGAGGTCCACGTCGGGGCGATAGCCGAACATCATGGTTGAAGACGCCTGGCTGTCGCAGTCGATGAACAGGACCCGGTAGCCCTTGATGGCAAAATGCTGGGCGAGATGCAGCGCGATCGTCGACTTGCCGACGCCCCCCTTGAAGTTGCAGACCGAGATGATCGCCGGGGTATCGGTTGGCTCGCGCCAGGGACGCGTTCCAAACACCTCGCGCATATGATCAAGCTCTTCGAGCGTATACTGCAGCCTATGCCCGGAGCCCGTCCGCCCTCGAGCGGGGAGGCGGCCGTCGCGCTCCGCTTCCCGGACAGCAGATGCCGTCCGCCCGACCAGTGCAGCAGCTTTCGAAATCGGGAAGGTCGGACCCTTCTTCTGACCGGTTTCGGGATCAACCGCGCTGTCACGAATGCGCTTGAGGATCGTCAACGACTTTCTGTGGAGCACGTCCAGACCACCTTCGATGAGGTCGTCCGGCTGTGCTAGGGAGGGGTCGGTAGCCATCTCAGTCCGCTTCTGTGGGTTTGATGCGCCATGATAGCCACGTTGGCAGTTTCGAGCAAGGAAATGGCCACCAGACTTACAAGTTGACCGATGATCTCCGAGCCCCTTGCGCATGTGCGCGCTTTCTGGCCAATCGGCGGCGGCTGCGACCGATGATCTCCGTGCCTTTGCGTGTTGCTGCAAAGTCTGGCGCCGGGATTGTGGCGACAAACGGCTACCTGTGGATAACCACCGATGATCTCGGTACTTTGCGATGATCTCGGTGCGTATCAGCGATGATCTCGGTGCGAGCCGACCGATGATCTCAGAGCCCATACCTATTACTAGAATCACCCTATAAAAAACCGATTCGCGAATCGTTTTGATTTTTCGATTTTGGGTGAAGGAGGGCAGGGGGAGGGCGCAGAACGGCACCGACATCATCGGTGTTTCTGCAACTCTCGCGGCCTTTTCCCCTCCCAAACTGCCAACGGGGTTGATTTCACGCCTCAAACCTGTTGAGACATGCCCATCACAGCCCCCGGTCGATTCGGGGGGAAGGGCAGACCATGAATGGGGATCAGCATAGGCCGCTGGGGCATCAGTACGCACTAGCCATGCTCAACGGCGGCGAGGAGAGCGTCCGCAAGCTCGCCACCACCGCCGGCACCCAGCTCACCTTGGACGCATTCCTGCGCGTCCAGGACGAAGAACCGGTTCCTGCCTTCCTCCACTCCGCGCTTTGTGCGATGTCGCTGCCAACCAAGCGGCCCAAGGACGACACTCAGCCCATCGTCCGTGAGGACGGCAAATATGCGCTGGCCATCAATCCCAGGCCAGTGCTTCAGAATGTCGACGGCAAGTCCGTCATGCGAAGCCTTGGTGTGCCTTATGGCGCCTATCCACGCGTTGCCCTGATCTACCTCCTCTCTCAGGCGGTCATGAAGCAATCGCGGGACGTTTATCTTGGCCGCAATTTCACCGAGTGGATGCGCCGCCTTGGCTACCAGACCGTGTCTTATGGACCACGCGGGACGGCCAACCTGATGCGAGAGCAGGTGGATCGGCTGCTGGCGTGCGAGTGGCAGATCCGCTGGGACGGCACCGACACGGAAGACAACGCCTTCGCTGTCCGGGACGTCAAGATTTCCAACGAATATGCCGGTTCGCTCGACAAGAACGGCTCATTCGCGCGCGAAATCCGTATGTCCGAGGCGTTCTACTCGCACCTCATCGACCATGCCGTGCCACTCAATGAGATCGCCATCCGCGAGCTCAAGGGTACGCCAACGGCGCTCGATCTCTACACTTACCTTGCCTACCGACTCCCGCGGATTGGATCCGACAAGGGCCAGGTTATCTCATGGGACCAGCTCGCCAAGCACCTTGGCAACGAGGCCGACAGCAAGCGCTTCCGACAGACCGTCCGCGAAACCATGCAGATCGTGTCGGCGGTCTATCCCAACGCAAATGTCGATCTCTCCGGGCGGAAGGTCATTCTTCATCCGTCACCGGCACCGCTGGAGCGCAAGCTCGTGGGGCCGCACCTTCGACTCGTCGGGGGCGAGGCTCCGAAAACGGCACCGAGATCATCGGTCAAACCGGCCCATGCAGCGAAGTCCGCGCCCGCGAAGGACGATGCGCCGACTCTTCCGTTCCCCGCCGGGTCTCTCTCATACGGCACGCGTGAGGCCGTCTTCCGCCAGATCGCGCTGACCAAGGGCCATCCGTGGTCAGTGGATGACATGGCGGCTGCATTCCGCAAGGGATGCCCCGATTTTAGCCGGCCGCGCACCGATTCAGAGTGGCTGCGGATCTGGGAGAAGTTCGTCGTCGCCTATGCTGAACGCCGCGCGAATCGAAGCGACGACTAACCGATGATCTCCGAGCCGTTCGCGTTGAGGCGAGCGCAGGCTGAATCTGTCTCCAAGTCTCAGACCGACCGAAAAGAGGAAAGGAGGGGCCGAGCGTGTAAGCAGGAGGTAGAATTATGCCGCTTACAGCCAGACGGCCATCGCAGGAGATAGTCGACATTGTCGGGGCCCTGGGCGGCACGTGGAGCGGCAATGTCGCGATGTGCCGCTGTCCCGCACACAGCGATCGCGATCCAAGCTTGTCGATTCGGCAAGGGGATCGCGGCATTCTCGTCACCTGTTTCGCAGGATGCTCGCGCGAAGACGTCCTGCGTGAACTGCGCCTTGTTCGCCCGGGTCGCCATTATCCGCCACCCGCCTTGGCGGACTCGCCGCGGCCGATGAACGTCGAAAGAATCTGGAATGAGGCGGTCGACGTTCCGGGCACCCTTGCCGAGCGCTACCTCCAGTGCCGGAACCTCCTCCCACCACCACGCGATCTTCGCTTCCATCCGCGTTGCCCTTACCTGCCCAAGCCGAAGACGATCTTCGAACCCGCTCTCCTGGTAGCGGTGCGCGAGGGAAACCGTCTGGTCGCAATTCAACGCATATTCCTGAACCCCGACACCGCCCATTACACGCGCAAGGTCATGCTTGGCGCCCCGGGGCACGGCGCTTGGCGGGGCGGGGCAGGGGGCAACACCCTTGCCATCGCCGAGGGCTTTGAGACGGCCGACGCTTTCGCGCGCCTGAGCAACCTCCCGTGCTGGGCTTCACTCGGCGCACGTCGGCTCAACCAGCTCGTCATTCCGCCCACGGTCACAACGCTCCTGGTCGCCGAGGACAACGATTCCGAAGGGCACAGGGCAGCCGAAAGTGCCCAAGCGCATTACGCCCGGTCGGGCCTCATCATCGAACGCGCGCCCCCGCCGCCAATCTACAAGGATTGGGCAAAGGCGCTCGATGCCCGAGCGCAGCAGAGCCGCGTCTAGGCGCGAAGCGCCGGAGGAGAGGGGAGGGGGATCGAAAGGGTGTCGCTGCCGAGGGTGCAGCCCACTCTGGAGACCACACCCATGTCCGATCTCTTCGAAGCGGCCGCCCAGGCTGAGCGCGAGGCCGTGCGCCTCCTTCTACCCCGTCTGCGCTCCGACGAGGCCATTCAGCGTCGTCACCTCAACGACGCGATGACCAAGGCCTTCGGCGGTTCTGATGCCGACGGTCGCTGGACACAACGCGCCAGCTTTGAACTCCTCGAGCATGCCCTTGCCATCCATCTTCAGTCGAGCGCCCAAAAAATTGCGGCGTTCGGCGACGTCCGCGCGCTGATCGATTTGTCCGATCGCCTGCCCACTCAGACGGTTCGCAGCGAGGATCAGATCGAATGGCAGCAATTCTCGACACCTGTCGACATCGCTGCGGTTATGACGCTTCTCGCCAACGTCCAGCCCGACGACATCGTGCTCGAGCCGAGCGCGGGTAACGGCCTATTGGTCGCGCAGCTCCGTCACGTCGAATCGCTCCATCTGAACGAGCTCGATCCGCTCCGCCGTGGCCGATTGAAGGCGGCTTTCCCCTCAGCATCGATCACCGGGCACGATGGTGCGACCATCAATTCCACCCTCGCAAGCGTCGATCGACCAACCCTCATCCTGATGAACCCGCCCTTTTCGAGGTCGGTCGGCCGCGGCGCCGACGACTATGCCGCAGTCCGTCATCTGCAAGCGGCGCTGCGCCGTCTTCAACCGGGCGGCCGGCTCGTTGCCATCATGCCCGATTGGTTTGGCCCGAGCGCACGCATGCGTGAGCAATATGAGACGATCCTGCGCGACGTGAGCGTCCTGGCGGCCGTCCGTCTCGAGAAGTGCTACCTGAAGCATGGGACTTCGATCGCCGTGCGGTTGTTTGTCATCGACAAGGTCCCCGGCCGGTCGCCCCCCGCGCTCATCCAGCGTTCGTCCGTTGCCGAGCTGCTCGATATCCTGATCATCCCCGAACGATCGTCGGCGAAGCCCGATCGCGGAGCGTCGGCGCCGAAGCGCTCAGGTGGAGTTTCGCTCTTCCGGGCCGTCAAAAGCAGCCGTCCGGCGCCCCGCGCCTACCATGCCCCGGCACGCAACCACGTGCTCCCCGTCGAATATGCGAAACTTGAGACGCCGGCGCCGCTGCTCGAGCAGAGCGGCGTCTATCTTCCATATCGACCGAGCCGTATCAGCTTCGCGAGCGCTGGCGAGCATCCAACGCCGCTCGTCGAATCTGTCGCCATGGGCTCGATCCCGGCGCCGGTCCCAGAGTATGTGCCGGCGCTGCCCGAGCGCACCGTCGCCGAGCGGCTGCTCTCCGCCTCCCAACTCGAGACGGTCGTCTACGCGGGGCATGCCTGGACCCAGTGGATCCCAGGCACTTTCAGACCCGACAAGGAGGGTGTCGGCCTCGTGCTGGCCGAAGACGGCCATTCCTATCGTAAGGGCTTCTTCCTGGGCGACGGCACGGGGGCGGGGAAGGGTCGTCAAATCGCGGCCTGCATCCTCGACAACTGGCTCCAGGGCCGCCGCCGCAACATCTGGGTCTCGAAGAATGCGCCGCTCCTCGAAGACGCGCGACGCGACTGGACGGCCCTTGGCGGCCTTAACGGCGACATTCAGCCCATCTCCAACTGGAAGATCGATGAGCCGATCAGCCTCGACCAGGGCGTGCTGTTCGTCAGCTATCCGACGCTGCGTTCGATGCGTGGTGACTACGGTCGCCTGAAGCAGCTGGTTGACTGGGCCGGGGCCGATTTTGACGGTGTCATCGCCTTCGACGAGGCCCACGAGATGGGCGGCGTTGCGGGTGGGGAGGGCGCTCTCGGCACCAAGGATGGATCCCAGCAGGGAATCTGCGGCGTGCTCCTCCAGAACCAATTGCCCGCGGCCCGCGTCCTCTATGCTTCAGCCACCGGCGCCTCTGTCGTCAACAACCTCGCTTATGCGGTCCGACTGGGGCTCTGGGGCCCAGGGACCGCCTTCCCCGACCGGGAGCAGTTCATCAGCAGCATCAGCAAAGGCGGGATCGCCGCGATGGAGCTGGTCGCGCGCGATCTCAAGGCCACCGGCCTCTACATGGCCCGCGCACTGAGCTTCGCAGGTGTCGAATATGACATTCTGCGCCATGAGCTGACCGCCGCGCAGATCGAGATCTACGACACCTATGCGGACGCGTGGTCGATCATTCACCAGAACTTGGAGAAGGCGCTCGAACTGACCGGCATCGTCGATGCGCTTGAGAACGCGACTTTGAACAGCGGCGCCAAGGCATCCGCGCGCTCGCGGTTCGAGTCCACGAAGCAGCGCTTTTTCGGACAGGTTCTGCTCTCCATGAAGCTCCCCACCGTCATCGCCGCGGTCCACGAGCATCTCGCCGCGGGGCAGTCAGTCGTGATGCAGCTCGTCACGACGGCCGAGTCCATTCTTGACCGGAGACTAGGCGCGCTCAGCCCCGACGACCGCGCGGACCTCGAGATCGACCTCTCGCCCCGGGAATATGTCTAATGTTGAGCTCAACATTACACGTATTCTTTGCAGTCGCAGTTTATGTCGAGCGTGGCGGCAGGAGGCGCAGGTTTCCTTCGGTTTTCCATGATTTCACTCCAGATAATATATGAGGATCAGGGGAATGTCTGGGGACGGGTCAGGCCAGTCTTCGAACGTCGGTAAGCATGGTGATCAGAGCGTCGGATGGCGGCTTGAAGCGTCCGGGCATGATGGCGGGGGCGCCGTGGGCCGCGAGAATCTGCAGCTTCTCCTCGGGATCGGCGCGCAGATAGGCCTCGGTACTTTGGATGCTGGCGTGGCCGAGCCACAGCGCGACTTTGCGAATGTCACCTGTCGCCGCCAACGTGTGCATGGCGCAGGAATGGCGCAGCACGTGCGGCGTGACCCGTTTTCCGAGGATCGAAGGCTGCTTGATTCCGGCAATCTTAACGTGTTCGGCCAGTCGGAATGCGAACCCGTCACGCGTCATGGGCTGCCCGTTCGCGTTGAGAAATATCTCGGAAACCTGCGCTTCGGGGCGGATCGCAAGCCATGCGCGCAATGCGATCTGGGTCTCTTTCCAGAGCGGCAAGACCCGTTCGCGGCGGCCCTTTCCCATGATGTGCATGGTGGACAGCGAACGGTCCGGGAAATCGCGCTGTTGCAGCGATACGAGTTCCGACACCCTGAGCCCGCCAGCATAGGCCAGGTGCAACATAGCGCGGTCACGAGTGCCGAGGCGGGTCCGGGGATCAGGTGCATCAAGCAAAGCCTTGATCTCTGCCCGGTCGAGGTAGTCGATCAGTGCCTTGTCGGTCTTCTTGGTTGGAATCGCACGAATGCGCAGGGCCTGATCGAGACAGGCAGGCACGCGATACTCGATGTACCGGAAGAATGATCGGATCGCTGCCAATCGGCCATTGCGGGTCCTCACGCAGCTGCCGCGTCCGTTCTCAACATGGTGGAGGAAGGCCAGGATGAGGTCCGTGCCGAGATCCTCGACCTCAAGATCGGTTGGCCGACGCTTCAACCGGTCGGCAGCGAACCGGACCAGCAGCACGAAGCAGTTGGCGTAGGTCTTCACCGTGTGCGGGCTGACGGCGCGGTCGCGCGGAAGATGTTCGCGCAGGTACGCCGAGAGATAAGGGGCGAGTGCCGTCATGCCGCTTCTCCCAGGTAAAGGTGTTCGCTGGCGACCGCGATGTCGCGCAGCAACACCGGGGTGGCCTCGACATACCAGTAGGTGTTGGCGACCGACGCGTGTCCCAGATAGACGCTGAGGCCGGCCATGTGATGTGCCACGGCCTCCCTGTCCGGCGGACAGGACTCCAGCGAGCGCACGGCGAAGGTATGGCGCAAATCGTGCATCCGCATACCCATGTCACCGAGTACCGCCGCGCGGTCGGCACCAAGGGATAGCCGTGGCGCGCAAGGCCGACGCGGTCCTTCCCGCCGCATCCCGCAAGACACTTCTCGAATGGATCGAGTTCGATGATGGCGACGCTACCCGCTCTCCCGGACCACCCTGCGACCCGCAGGCCCAGGCCCTCCACCTCAAGATCCTCATCGACCCGGCATCGCAACACGGCGAACCGGCCGAGCCCCTCCAGTCTCCCAACGGCTTGCGACTGCCCCCGCTCGGCTGACCTGGCCGGTCGGTCGGTCGTCTTGTCCCGGGAGATCCCGGTCAGTTTCGATCAGCCGCTTGCACGTCATCACAAGCTGATTGGCGGTTGGGTCGCATCGCGCGACCAGACGGCACGGCGTTGCACGCGCGCTGAGGCTCGACGCCGCATCGAGCGCGTTTTCGATAAGGCGGTTCTGGATATTCTCAGGCCGCTCGAACTGGCCGAACTGCGCGTCGCCGTCCTCAACAGCGAGGACATGGACGCGCCGGCCATCGCCATCGTCTGCGACAGTATGGGACAGCTCGACCTCGGCTGGATCGAGACCAGCGACGCCCAGATCGGCTGGCGCGCCGCTGCCTATACCGCGCTCGCCCGGACCATGGGCTCAGCGCTTCCGATCTTCGGCTACGACGATCTCTTCGAAGAAATCTCGATGTACTATTGGGATGGCGAAATCGAGGACAAAGCCGCTCGCGACGCGCTCGTGGCCTATCATGGTGCCGATCCGGAGGATCTTGAAGACACCATCCTTCCCTCTGACATGAATGACAGAAGGCCGGACTGGATGATCGCGGCGAACGCAGCGCCGCTGCGGTCGCTGCCGAACGGCCTGCGCAGCGCGCTTCGCAATCTGCGATGCAGCCACCGGGCGCTTCGGGCCCTGCCGGATGAGAAGAACGCCTGGCATTTCGACGGCGCGACCCTCCACGAATATCTGCCGGACCTGGAGGAGTGCTCGTCATTGCCTCCTCTGACGCTCGTGCCCGTCGAGCAGTTCGCGCGCGAGGTCGACGATGTCGCACGCCACGGCATGGAATACGGTTTCATGGACATCGCCGGCCTCTGCCCGTTGCCGGACGCCGCTCGCGTCACCGATTGGTTCGCATCGCTCGAGGCGGGCGCCCGGCTTCTGCTCGCCGCCCAAGAGCTGATCCAGCTCGATCCCGACACCCTGTGAGGCAGCCATGTCAAAGCATTCGACCCAATTCGAAGCCACCGCCGGCGGGCTGGTGCTGACCAACGCCATCCTGCTTTATCGAACCGAGGCCGCGAGAAGCGGCACGCGCTACGGCGCTCCCGGCCAGGATGGGCGGGCGTTCGCCAGCCTTCATCACATCGAGCATGATGACGACGCCGGGCCGAGGATCGCCGCCGGCAAGCCGCTGACACGGGCGCACCTGCGCCAATGGTCCGAGGCCTTGGGTCGCGCCGCCGCGCCCGAGCTCCTCCCGCACAACGTGCTCGTTGCGCACCAGGATCTCCTCGCGTGGTGGATCCCGGCGGAGGTTCGTCCGGCCTACTTCAATCTGAGCACGCCGCTCGCCGGCCTGAAGGCTCTTTCCACCAGAACGGTGGTTTCGGTCCCTTACCCGGCCCACCTGCTCGTTGCCACGAAGCGATCGCTGGGAGTCTACGCGCTTCGAGAGGATGAGCGGCCGACTGCCGACTCTATCGTCTTCCATTCGCCGATCCTCAATGTCTACGCCGACGGCACGCTTTGCTGGGGGAATATCCCGAAGCCCGGAACGCTGTCCGTCTCCGCCATCCCGGACTTCGAGCGGGCATTGTTCGAGTCCTGGTCGACTCATCCCAATCACGGGCAGGACCAGACGGTCTCGGGCAAGGGTGGACTCATCTCCCTCTGGGACGACCTTGCGGCGCGCCGCGCCGCCCGCTTCCCGGTCAGGCGTCTCAAGGCTTTCGCCGTCAAACGTCGGTCGGTTGCGGCATC
Organism: Sphingomonas sp. OV641; assembly: GCF_900109205.1. Lineage (NCBI taxonomy): Bacteria > Pseudomonadati > Pseudomonadota > Alphaproteobacteria > Sphingomonadales > Sphingomonadaceae > Sphingomonas > Sphingomonas sp. OV641. The sequence continues at coordinate 62,684 of NZ_FNZB01000007.1, forward strand.
GTCCCGCAAGGCTATCGAGCCGCTGACGCTTGGCCAACTCATCGAAAGGACGAGACGATGACGGCTCTCGCCGATGACCCCACGGCGGCTGCCTTGCTCGCGGCCGTCCCGTGCTTCCCTGCGCCGCCGAGCGGCAGCTCACCCGGCCTGGACGCGGTACGGGCTTCGCGCGCGGGCCATTGCCTCGCGATCGGCCGAGACGGCGTCTTCCTGATTGTCAGGCGCCCGCGGCTCGAGCTCGATGTGCCTGTCACGCCGCCGATTGCCGCCTACCTTCCCTATGGCAGCGTGGGCGAGCCTCGCGCCAACCTTCGGTGCGGCCTGATACCGCGGGCGTTCTTGGCCCAGATCATCGATCATTTCGGCGCGGCGCTGCCCAATGAGGCGGCCGCCTTCATCGTGTGGGACGAGGACGATCGGCGCTTCCTTCTCGATTTCCCGCAGATCGACCAGGCGACGCCGTCGCGCCTGGTCTATCGGACACCTGTCCTGCCCGGGAACCGCCACATCGTCTGCGATATCCACAGCCACGGCCATGGCCGGGCCTTCTTCAGCGCCACGGACGATGCCGATGACGCTCACGCGACCAAGATTGCGCTCGTCATCGGTCGCCTTGGCGGTCCCGACAGTCCCGAGTTTGCCTCTCGGCTTTGCGCCGGCGGGATGTTTCTTCCGCTCCCGCGCAGCCCCTTCGAAGGATACGGTCATGACGCCTGAAACACGTGATCGCCACTTCCTGCCGGAAGGGCTCCACCACCGCGTAATCAATGTCGTTCTGATCGGGTGCGGGGGAAATGGCGCCCAGATTCTGATGGGCCTCCCCTCGCTCGATACGGCGTTGCGCGCAATTTCGTCGCGATCCCTTCATGTGATCGTGGTCGACGATGACGTCGTAACCGAGGCGAACCTCGGCCGGCAGCCCTTCTACCGCTGCGATCTCGGCAACTCCAAAGCCCATACGCTGACGGAGCGGATCAACCTTGCGCACGGTCTCGCCTGGCGAGCCGTTCACGGCCGAGCGCCCGAGGCGATCGATGTATCGGGGGCGGACATTCTGATCAGCTGCGTCGATACCGCCTCAGCTCGCCGCGCCCTCGGCGCCGCGCTCGGTGGAGGGTCCAAGGCACCCGCCTATTGGCTGGACCTCGGCAACCGCGCCGGCGATGGCCAATACATCATCGGCTGCCCCGCCGCTGCCCATCGCCGGAACGAGCGTCGCCTGCCCACCGTCCTCGAATATTTTCCGGAACTCGCTGACGAGAGCGTGCCGGACGACGACGCGCCATCCTGCTCGGTCGCCGAGGCCCTGGAGCGACAATCCCTCTTCGTGAACCGCATCGTCGCGAGCCACGCGCTCTCACTCCTGTTCGACCTGCTCGGTCGCGGGTCGATCGGTCACGCCGGAGCTTTCATCAATCTCGGCAGCGGACGCTGCGCCCCGATACGCGGCGCTCGAGACCTATAATCTGATCGGACCGTGGTCGTCGGCATCGCTTCGCTTCTGCCAATCCGAAATGAAGGCGGCGGTGATCGGACCGGCGGTTGCCCGAATGCACCAGGGCGAACAAATCATCTCCGTTCTCGGGCTGCGCCGCGACGAAAGCCACAACCGGGCCTCGATCCCGATCGCCAAGGCCGACGAGCGGTACGCCAAGGCCGGGAACCGGCACGGAACGACGATGATGACGTGGCATCCGATTGCCGACTGGACGAGCAGCGACGTGTTTCACGCCCACCGCATGCTCGGGATCCTGCTGCATGAAGCTTATTCGACGTGGGGCTCGAGCCGGCTGTCCTGTCGCTATTGCATTTTCGCCTCGCTGCAGGACCTCGAGGCGTCGGCAGCGGCGCCGTCGAATGCCGAGGTTTATCGTGAACTGGTCGGCATCGAGGCTCGTTCGACGTTCCCCTTCCAGCCGACGCGGTGGCTCGCCGACGTCGCGCCCCGGCTGCTGAGCGCCGGGCTCAGGTCGGACGTCGCGCGCGCCAAGGCCGACCAGCTCGAGCGCCGCCGTCTAGAAGCGTCGATGCCGCCAGGTCTGCGATACGTCAAAGGTTGGCCGCCCCGGCTGCCCACTCCGGCCGAGGCCGAGGACATTGCCGCGGCCCGGCGCCCGATCCTGGCACGCCATTCCCTGCCAGACCGCTTTCCCACCGCGGTTTCGATCATGGAGCGATTTGCCGAGCTTCTCGCGGTCGCGCCACGGAAGGCCGCGCGATGACGGCGATCGATGTCGCCATCGGCCAATGTCGCCTCACCGCCGAGATCGAGGATCAGCCGCCGCTCGGCTGGCGCTTCTGGTCGCTGGCCGGCTTCGCCGGCGATCCGATCGACACCAACCCTTATGCCGGGTCGCGGTGCCTCGCCCTCACGATGGTGGATGTCGAGGGCCGTGATCGATGGCTGTGCGCGATGGAACGCGATCATAGCTTTCGCCTGCTTTGCACACATGACCTGCTCCCATCAACCGACCAGGCGGGCGCCGAGCGCTTCGCACGGCAAATGCTGGACGATCACGCCCGTCAGCCTCGTCTGCTCTGACCTTCGGATCATCACCTCATGCAAACCGACCGCAGCCAGCGATGGCGCGAGCGGCGCGCGCTATGGGCGCGCGACCTCGAGCTCATCGATCCAAGCGCCTATCGGGTCGAGGTCATCGACCATGCCGTGGCGCGCGCGTTCATCGCACGGCACCACTACCTCCCGACCTATCCGGCGGCCCAAGTCGCTGTCGGCCTGTTCGATCGCAGTGGTGCTCTCGAAGGCGTCGCCGTTTTCGCAGTGCCGACCACCGGCGCCGTGATCTCACGCCACACCGGCTTCGACGATCCCGCACGCGGCTGCGTCCTGGCCCGTCTCATCCTGACCGACGCAGTGCCGCAGAACGGCGAGAGCTTCTTCGTGGCGCGCGCCTTCCGGCACCTCCGCCGTGAACGGCCGGGAATCGAGGCCGTGGTCTCGTATAGCGACCCCGGCGCCGGGCATATTGGCCGGGTCTATTGCGCGCTCTCGGCCGCGCACCGGGCGATCACGAGGCCGCGTACCATGCTCCGCGTCGGCGACATCACCATCTCGGGACGGACCCTCTCAAAAATTCGTCTCGGCGAGCAAGGACATGCTGGTGCGATCGACCAGCTGGTCGCGCTCGGCGTCCCGAGGCCGTCGATATCCGCCTCGATCATCGTCGGAGGCACGCTCAACGCCGCCGAGTTCGACGAGCTGGTCGACATCATCGCAAGCGAGCGACTCGCCATCGAATGGGACGGCGAGCCTTTCGAAGCGCATCATCATGTCGCGGGTGAGCCGCTCAGCCTCTTCGCCCATGAGGTGGCCGGCGGCAGCTTCGACGATCTCGAAAGCTGGTGCCTTTCCCATCGATTGCCCTTCGTTCGATGGTGCGGCGGCTATTCCGGCCAGTGGGGACCTGAACGCGTCGTTTCGACCGGCGACGAGCGCATCACGTCCTACGCGGTCACCGAGGATGACGAGGTCGTCATCAGCCGAAGCAAGATCGAGATGCTCGGCTCGTTCGAGGCCGTCCTCGCGCATTTCGATACTGCCGAATTCACCGTGCCGCCGCTCGTCGTCCGCGGTGTCGATGCCGACAACCCCGCCAGCCACGGAGGCCGTCATGTCCAATAGCTATACCAAGGCCGCGTTCGGCATTGCGGTCACCAGCGCTGAGGCCGATCTTCTTCACCGCGTCGTCGGCGCGATCGAGATGATCGACGATGCCGAGATAGGCCTCGACGTGCTCGAGGCCCACTATCGCGACCTGGGCGCGGACTTCGCCGCGCTCTTCCCGCGCACGCCGGAGAGCCCGTTCGACGGGCTGCTCGACCTCTTCCGGGACGAAAATTATCCGAGCCTAGATTTCGACATCGACTTCGCCGGGCCCGATGCGGACGGCGTGGTCGTGGTCTTCTTATCGGGCGAGCAGTTCGGCGTGGAGACCGCGGCCAAGCTCATCCAGCGCTGCGCCCCGTCGGCATTGCCGTTCGGTTTCGAGTGGGCCTCGGATTGCGACAGGCTGCGCGCCGGCGAGTTTGGCGGCGGCCATGTCGCGATAACCGCCGACACGATCGAATATGGCCACACCTCGCTGATGCTCGATCGTGCCATCGCCCGGGCGAGCGACGAAGGCGCGGACGGTTTTGTCCTTGCCACGCGCAACGGCGAACCCGGCCTCAGCTTCTGGAACAATGAGGACGGCTTCGGCAGCCTTGCGCGGGCGACCGTGTTCAGCGAGACCGAGGCCGCGAAGTTCGACCTTCCGATCGCGGACGATCAGCCCGAATGGCTGGCGATGCCAGCGCCGCTGCGTCTCTGAGGGCAGCGGGAAGTCCTTTGCGCAGCGCACGCATCCCGATAGCTTGTCATCCGGGAGCCCGCCGATGACTTCGATCCAGACCGACTATGATTCCGCGCGCGCGGCGCTGACGCGCCTGATCCCAATCGCGATGAGCGACACCGGCCAGGCGCGCCGCGTCGCGAACTTCCTGATGGCTTGGTGGAATGGCCCCGATCTCGGCCATTTCGAGATTGCCGATCTCTTCGGCCTCGATATCGCCATCGCCAACGACATCACCAGCGTTATCGGCTTCCTCGGGCAGAACGACTGCGGCGCCGTCTACATCGATAGCTTGGGCTTTGCCGAGGAGATGCAGGACATCATCGCCCTTTGGCGTCCTTCGCTCGCGCGAAAGTCCTGACTCCCGTTCCACTCGGTCAGTGACACGATCCCGACGGCGCCGAAGTGGCGCTTGTCGGAGCGGCGCTGACGCGCCTTACTCGGCCGAACGGCCGAGGAGAGGAGGGGGTCAGAGAAGGTGTTCGGACAAGGGGTTCGAGCGAACTTTCTCAGGAGACCACCCATGAACATCGGCACCATCACCCAGAACGCCAGCGGCACCTACACCGGCAAGATCTCGACGCTGACCATCGCGATCGTGATCGCGCTGCGCACCGTCCACTCCGCCAATCCCCGCGCGCCCAAGTTCGAGATCCTCGCGCTCTCGGCTGCCCGCCAGTGGGTTCAGGTCGGCGCGCTGTTCGAACTCTCGTCCAACTCGACCGGCGAGACCTTCCTCAACGGCAAGATCGAGGATCCGAGCCTCGACAAGCCGCTCTACATCTCGGCCTTCCGCCAGGAGGACGGCTCCTACAACATCGTCTGGTCGCGTCCGACGCGCCGCCGCGATGCGCCCACCGACACGGTCGCGGCCGACGACGGCCTGCCGCCGCTGCCGGGCGCGGGCGAGCCGGCGGCGCCGGCAGGCACGGACGGGCTCGGCGAATCCTCGGCCGATGGCGCGTTCGGCGGAGAGCCCGCCTCCGGTGGCGAGCCCGCTTCCGGCGGCCGTCGCCGCCGCCAGCCCGAGATGGCCGACTGACCTCACGCCGTGCGCCTCATCGGGCGCACGGATCACCAGGGCTCGCTTCGCTCCCCCCGGCGAAGCGGGCCCTTTTTTCTGTTTCCGGCTATAGGCCGGACACCGATCTTCGGTAGAATCCGGGAAGCCGCGGACACGCGGTCAGCAAGGAGTGCCGATGGCGGCCGATGATCAACCCGTTTCCTGGACCGGCCGCTTCACCGACCTCGGGCGGGACGATCAACGAGCGCTTGCAGCGCTTGTGAAAGACGGCGGGGCGATCCCCGACACGATCGAACGTATCCTGCCGCGGCTCGGCCGAAGCCACCGCGTGGAACTGCTTCGCGAGCCCGGGACCAATCGCATCGTCGGTGCCGGCGTCCTCAAAGACCCGTCCACAAACTATCGTTGCAAGAAGTTCGCCGAGGCCGGCGTGGCAATCGATGGCTATGAGGATGCCCCGGAACTTGGCTACATCGTCGTGGCAAAGGACATGGAAGGGCAGGGCCTCGGGGAGCGCCTCGTTCGCGCCGTGGCCGATCCGCTCACCAAAGCCTGCTTCGCCACGACCGACAATCCCAGGATGCACGGGAAGCTGAGCCGGGCGGGCTTCTCGCGCCAAGGCCAGGACTGGCAAGGCGCCAGAGGGAACCTCTCGCTCTGGACGCGACCTGCCCGATAGTCAGCCGCCGTCCTTGAATTTATCCGGAAACTCCGTATATTCCGGGCAGGAGAATCGCCATGCCCCAGACCGCCAGTTCCGTCGAGGTCTCGAAATCCTTCGGCCGCTTCAGCCGCCAGGCCCTCGAGAGCCCGCTGACCATCACCCATCATGGGCATGAAAGCCTCGTGCTTCTGTCGCATGCCGAATATCAGCGGCTCAAGAGCCGTGATCGTCAGGTCTACACGCTCGACAACATCCCGGACGAGATTGCCGAGGGCGTGCGCGCCGCGCGAGCGCCTGCCGAGGCAGCCGCGTTCGATAACGAGGTCGAGTCCTGACGCGTGAAAATACCTGAACCGGTTCCAGGCCTCGTCATCCGCTACGCCTATCTCTGGAGCCACGAAGCCAAGGCCGGCCACGAAGAGGGCAGCAAGGACCGCCCCTGCGCCATCCTCCTGACCGCAACCACCAAGGCCGGCGCAAGAATGGTCACCGTCCTTCCGGTGACGCACACGCCCCCGGCTGACCCTAAACTCGCGGTGGAGATCCCGGCGGCGACGAAGGCGCGCCTTGGCCTCGACGACGAGCGATCATGGGTGATCCTCACCGAACTCAACCACTTCCAATGGCCCGGCCCCGACCTGCGTCCAGCGCCCGGCGATCCGGCCGGCGACGTCGCATACGGCGTGCTCCCGGCCAGCCTCTACGAGACCATTCGCACGCGTTGGCTTGCCGCCTACGACGCTGGCAAGATCGCCCAGGTTAAGCGGACCTCCTGACCCATTGCGCCGCCAGACGCGTCCAATGAGATGACGCTGCATTTGCCGGTCAATCGCCGATCGGCCCCGCATCGACGTGGTGGGTCCCCGTCATCCTTTGGTGCCAGCGCCTTTCCGTCGCCGGTTCCTGACACCTGCGGCGAGACGGCCGCGTCCCACAACCCCATCCGCTCGCCCGTGTTGCCGCTACGCGGCTGCCCGCGCCAGCTCGCTCCCGGGGTTTCCCTCCGCGCTTCGCGCTCCGGTGTCGGCCGCGCCCGCACGCCGCTCTTCGGTGTCACCGGCGGAAAGGCCGCCGCAGCATCGGAAGGAGCAGTCCCATGAACAACGTCAACATCACCGGCCGGGTCGCCAAGGACCCCGAGACGCGCGGCACCGTCACCACCCTCATCGTCGCGACCGATCGCGTGAAGCTCAGGGACGGCAAGACCTATGTCGACGAGGCCACCGGCTACACCGCCAAGGAAACCGAGTTTCACAAGATCACCTGCTTCAACGGTCTCGGCCGTGCCGCCGCGATCCGGGAGAAGGGCAACGTGGTCGCGATCACCGGCCGCCTGCATTATTCGAGCTGGGAGGACCGCGACGGCGTGACGCGCTACGGCTGCGAGATCATCGCCGACAAGATCGACTTCTTCTGAAGCGCAACGGAGCGGCGCTCACGCGCCGCTCTGTCCGCCTGTGTTCAGGCCGGAAGCCGCATCGCCGGCGCCGGGATCGTCGGCGTCAGCAGGTCGGCCACGCTCTGCGTGAAACCCAGCGCCAGCACCACCTCGTCGCGCGACAGGGTGAAGCTGCGCGCCAAGCCGTCGACCAGCAGATCCTTGAACCGCGCGGCGAGTGCCTCCGCGGCGTCCCGGATCATGGCCTCGTCCATCGCCAATCTCATGACGCTCTCCATGCATCGTGATCCTGCGCCCCGACTCCGTATAGCATTTTTCGTGCCGCCGGCGGACCGACAATCGATCGATCGATGTCAGTCGAGCTGGCCCGGGTAGTTCTGGCGGCGGCCCGCCTCGAGATTGCGCACCATGTTGTCGACACCGATCTCGAAGAACTCGGCGAAATGGAAATTGGCGTGCTCCCTGAGCTTCCACTGGTGCTCCGAGATCACGGCGATCACAGCATTGGCGAGCGCGATAACCGCAGACCCTTCAAGCGGATAATCCTCGTAGATTCGCCCCGGATCGAGGAAATACTTCTTGTCCAGGTGCGCGAAGAACCGGTCCCGGCGGCCCATGATCGCCGCGATCGTCGGCCGATGACTCTCGAGCGCCGCGACCTGCGCGTCGAGCACATCGGCGGGTGGTGTGCCCGCCTTCCAGGCGATGTTTTCCCGGTTCTTCCGACAGAACTCCAGAAACGCAAACACGCTGCCCTCCGCCCGGCGGGGATCCTCGAGCAGCCGCGCGACGGCCAGGTGGAGGTCGGTCTCGGCCGACAGCATCAATGGATAGAGGATCGGCTCGATCGTCCAGAGGCGATCGCCATGGATTTCATGCTGCCGGAGCAGCTGCGCATAGACGCCGAGCTTGGCGGCCAGGCCGGGTGGCTCGGTCCCGTGCAGCAGCGTCGCATAGCGCGACAATCGCTCCTCATAGTTCGCCTGGATCAGGGCCTTCACGCGCACTCCGCAGGTTCGTCAAAGACGCTGCTTGCCAGATTTGCCCGCCGCCTGCGACCTGCCGTCGTCGCGCTGTCATCAACCGCCAATGGTTCGACGCATCCCACCCTGCGGGCGGGACCGGCGCTCTACTCGCTGTCGCTCCCGGAGCCCCGTCTCCGCCGGGTCTCCGCCCTTAGGCGCGGAGATCCTCGCCTGTGATACTGCGGAGCATGTCACGAAGGACGTCCCCATCAGCCGCGCGCTTCTTTCCGGGGAGCTCTCCCTTTTTGTCTTTACGAATGCCGCGCACGGCTTTCTCGAGACGGGCGGCGTCAGGCTGAGTAGTGGGGGGCTCCATGTCCGCTGCGCGATGGGCGAAGACGATTGCGGCCAAGCGACGGCCGACAGTGGCACGGCCCAACGGCACGGGATCTCTGCGCTCGAGGACAGTGCCGCGCTTCGTTCGCCGCGGCTCGGCCGGCACGAACCCGCGTTCGGCAAGCAGGGTCAAAAAGGCTGCAACGGTTGCGGGTGCCGCCGGAAGCGGCCGATATCCATTCTCCCCGCACCAGGCACAGAAAAGCCGCCAGTCGGATTTGTATGCGCGCAACGTCGCCTCGGCCGAGGCCCGCGCGACATAAGCGTCAACCCGCTCGCGATCGTCAGGCGAAAGGTCAGGAAGAAACGGCTCCAGGGAAGTTACCTGATTGAGCACCGCGACGGTGCCCGCCATGATCGCTTTGAGGCTTTCGCCGTCGTTTTGGCTCATTCCGATAGGCCTCCCATATCTGGGCGATCGGCACGGACACCGTCGATCCAATCGAGATTGTCGCCATTTCGGCTCCAATGACCTAGCACCCGATCTGCATCGGTGAGATCGGGGAAGTTACGCCGCTGCACATGCATGATCGAGACCGTGTTCCACCGCTGAAGATGCTTCTCGCGCATGGCAAATCTGCCATGCTCTTTAGCGTCTGCGTCATTGGCAAGGGTCTGCTGGTCGCCTGCGAAGTAGCCCCCAGCGCCAGCGGTGCCGTAGCCAAACACGAAGTCGTAGCAGTGATCGGCCTTGGAGAGCGTCGAATCCACCAAGCCGGATGCGACGTCGAAACACTCGTCCTGGCTATGTGTGCACGTCAGGCAGATCCCTTCGGCGATGACATCGCCCTTGCATTCGGTCTGACCGCACGGCGCGCGCTCGGTAACAGTCGTCTCTTCGCACACTAGGCAGTAGAGCTCGGTCGCCCCAGGCGATTTGGTCGTCAACTGAGCAAGGCGGGACCAGTCGTCCTGCCAATCGCGGTTCGACGCGAAATAGCAGTGCGGGCACACATAGCCCCGCCGATCGTCATCATAGCCGAAGAAGCGCTTGGCCTCAGCGGGCTTCAGATGACGGATGGCGGTGGCGATCTGTCGCAGGACGTGGTTTCGGGCATTGTCGACGAAGCCGAGCGAGGCGAATTTGCTCTCGTCCTCCAATTCGATCAACCGTTGCGCCCACGGGACCTCCGAAAAGAGCGCTTCGATCGCTGTCAGCAGCGTCTTCACCACCTGCTCGGGCGTGAACGTGCCCGGCGCCGATGAATGCATGATCTTGTTGCGATCGCGCCTGACTTGTTCCCAGAACGTCTTGAACGGCTCGTCCAAGGGAGAGGCAACCACACTGTTATGGACGGGTATGAGGTCCGTGGCGTCGAGCGTGCGGAATTCACCGAACGAGACCGGCCCAGTGGCGGTGCCCTTCGGCCAATCCTTCGGCCCACCAATCAGGAGATAGGGCGATACCGCCGCGATCCGACCCTTGAGCGCCAGCTCCATGCCTTGCTGGATGAGGCTGTACGCGTTGGCGAGCGCGGGCTGCGAGCGCTGCCAAAATTCCTCAACCGCTTCCTCGGGCGTTTCGTCGGCCAGCTTGTAGTACGTTGCACCATCGTAATCATGCACCGAGTCCATCGCGATCTGCCACGCCAGGTGAACCTGCTTGAGGCCGGCGGCATGAAATTCGCCGGCGGTTGGGATGTCGATGATCATGGTCAGGATCGTATCGAAGCTGTAGGTTTTCCTGAAATGGTGGACGGCATCTGCCCGGCGGCACGCTTCCGAAATAGCGGATTGCACCTAAATTGGTGGACGTCAGAGTCTTCGCCTTACGCTCGACCTGCCATCGGCATCAGTCGGCGCTCATGGGATCAGATGTAGTGCCGGAACGGCAGCGGCGGTGCGGTAACGGTATGAGGCGACGCCATCAGGATCTCACCCACCCGGTCGGCGAACTTGAGCGTCACGGGCAGGGCGCTCGCAAAATCGCAGGCGTTATAGTTTACCTTGGTGAGCGCAAGGATGTCGCCGAGCACCTCTACAATGTCCCCTTCGCCATGCGTCACGTCGACGGTGAGCGGCTTGGGTGTCTCGAACCCTTGATACCCTGCCAGCCGCGGCACGAACCCCCGCGCCCAAAGGTAACCTGACCAGTCACCCACGGTAAGGGCTGTGCCGCGCAGGACCGGTGTCGACGCAGAGGGGCGGAACAGCCGAACATCATCGAGCTGCTTGATCCTGACTCCTACCAGCTGTGTTTCAGTGGGCACTGCGCTGCAAAAGCCGTCCCACTCATCGTGGGAAAAGCGGTGACGGCCATGGATGAACAGCTGGTTCGGTGGCTTGCCGTGCTTGAGCTTATAGCCCTCGACCACCGAGGTCATCAAATTCGCCGCCGCGCTCCTCGACAGGTGATATTCCTTGCGCTCGTCGGAGTACCAGGGCCCAAGGGCGCCGCGAAATACGAGACCGTCGCCTGAGTTGAGGAACATCTGCGCGGCGCAACAGGCTTCGCCCGTTGCCGCAGGCGTGTCGTCGTTCTTAAACACCAGTCCGACGTAGCAAACGCCAGGGCGGACATGGGCCAGCGCCCACGGCTTGGCGTCCATCTTGAAGTAGAGCGTGGTGCAGAAGTTCCAGGCAACCGTGGCCTCGTCCTGGAGGCCGCGCCGGCGGTCGTTGGTGATGTTGAGGTTGCGGTCGACCAGCGTGCTTTCGAGGATCAGCTGGAGGACGACGCCGTCCTGCAGCAACTCGGCTTTCAACTGGTGGTGGAAATTGCTCGAGAACAGGTAGGTTTCGGCATCCCGCACCGTGTCTGGGAACAGGTCGCCGCCCATCTGGAAGAAGCGTTTGGCGTCCTTGAAGCTCGTGATGTCAGAGGGAGTGCGCTCGTCTCTGGGCGGTGGTGCTACCTGGGGACGTCCGTAGCGATAGACGACGTCCGGAACGACAACGAGCCAGACGTCGGGACGGCGCTCCTCGGCGCGGATGTGCGCGCGGATCGCGTCGGCGAACAGCAGCACCGTGGATCGGACCGCGTCGGCGCGATTGTTCTTCTTGATGCAATGATCGATGTCGCCGCTCTTGAGCGCTAGCTCGACCATGCCGCGGGTTGGCAGCGCGATGCCGAAGCAGGCCTCGAAGCCTGGCCATGCGGGTGCCCATAGAACGGGCTTGCCCTTCGCATCGACCTTGCCGGGGATATGTAGGCTGATCCGCTCTAACCAGCGGCGGGATAGGCCGACGCCGCTCTCCGTCCCGATGACGCCCAAGCGCACCTGGGAGCGGCCATCGGGGCCTTCGAGCGGCCCGAAGAGGAAGAGCCCATCTTTTGGCGCTTCCATCTGCTGCCCGTGACCGAACTCAAGCAAAGGTTCGGCGATGCGATGCGTGAGAATGCTCATGCGTCGGCCTCCTCCGGCATCTCATCCCGGTCGAAAGCCGTTTCGAAGTCCTCTGACAGGGTTATCTGGCCGGATTCGTCCTCCTCGACTCGGCGGTCCTCTTCCGCGGCGAAGCTGACTGGGAAGTCGAAGCTCATCGGTAGGCTGGCAACCGCAAGGCGCTCACCGGACGCGGCAATGTCTAGGGTCGGATCACCTTCGGCAAGCCACCCCATCGCGGCGAGCAGCATGTCGCGCCATTTGTCGTTGAACCAAGACCGCGTGAGGCGCAACCGGATACGCTGCAGCTGTTCACCCGGGAGCGGGGTTCGGCCATCGGTCGTCACCGCGACATTGGCATGGACCCGGAAGAGAGCATCCGGCCAGAGCTTGGGTTGAGCGACAAGGCACAGATGCCAGCGCCGATCCTTGAACTTGCCGCTCAGGACCCGGTCGACCCGATGTCCATCGCTCAGCGTCAGCTTCACTCTTCCGTCGATGAGTCCGTCGGGGAAGAAGCGGCCGCGGGCGCCCGAGGCGAAATCGACAGGAAGTAGCCCGAGACGATGCATGGCCAAGTCCCAGTGCTGACGCATCAAATTGACGGCGATCCGCCGTGCATTGGAACGCTCAACGAAGTGGCGGCTATAGGTACCGTCGATCACGCCGTTGAATGGCAAGCTGGCGCGCGCCTTCAAAGGCGGAGCGCCGTTGTCGAGACGCTCGATAGCATCGGGTCCGCAGAAGGCGATCACCCCTCCATCGTGTAGTACATGGGGAACACGTGTGAACTGGCTCCAGGCTTCCAGCTGCGCAGTCGTTCCCTTCGCCTCCAGGATCCAGACGTCAGGCCTCGCCCGGAGTTCGAACCAGTTGCTGTAGAGCGTCTCGGGACTTGAAGTGACCAGCTTTCGACCGTCCTCTTGGGCAGCGACGATCATCGCAAGCTGCTCGGCGTCCGGATGCTCGACCTTTGGCACACGTGAGGAGTCGAGCGTCTCGAACAGGGGCTGAAGGCAGGCAGCCCAGTTAGGGAACGCATTGTGTGCGTTCTGGCGGAGGATCTCCGTCGGGAAATCGCCGAAATCCACGTCGGCGATTCGGATCGGAATCATAAACTCCGCATCGCCGAGCTTGCGACGCATGACGTCGCCGAGGGCGAGTTCCTTCTTTACGCCTTGCTTGCCGATGTGCTCGGACACGACGACGATCTGCTTGATCGCCTCGTGCCGCAGCACGTGCTCGATCTTGTCCCAGAAATCGTCGCCACCCCGAAGCGCGCCAACGTCGACCCAGACCTTGTACCCGGCAGTGGTCAAGCGACCTGCGAGCCACCGCGCGAACCGGTTATCCTCGGGGTTGGCGTGCGTGATCAGAATGGTGTCGCGCACCAGTGTCGGAACGGTTGTCATGCGTGTCCCCGCCTGCAGCGTACCGTACCCAAAAGCACGAATATGGGCCTACTACGCCAGAGGGCGCACGTTGGTGATGGTAATGCCGACATCCGCGCTCGCCAGCGGGCCGTCCGTCGTGAACATCTGCGCTTGCAGATCGATCGCCAAAGCAAGGCATGCCCGGTCGCCAAGCGAAAGACCAAGTGCCTTCGTCGACGGCCGGAGGTCGCCTATGATGAGCGCCTGGGCAGGGGAGAGCGGCCGAACATCGAGGTGCAACCCGCCGAGCGCCTCACGCACCTCGTCCAGCGACAGGCCACGCTCCCGCAGCTTGGACACGACCTCGGCCAGGTTTGCCGTTCCGATGACACTGCGGGTCAGCACGTCGACTACCCGATCAGCCCCGGGCTCGTCGTTCAGAAGGCAGAGCAGGGCGGAGGCGTCGAGTACGACCTTGCTACTCACGCTCCGCCTCACGCCGGCGTTCGGCAATCAGCTCGTCAGCCAGGCCGACGCCTTCGGGCACATACTTGCGAAGGATCGCGCGAGCCCGCTCTAACGCTCTCGGTACGGACCGTACCCGCAACTCGCCATCGTCCACATCGACGAGAACGGTGTCACCTGTGGTGATCCCGAGCTCACGGCGCATTGCCGCCGGGATCACGAGCTTGCCACCATCCACGATCTTGACCCTCTGTGCTTCCATCTGCACTGACCTCGCTTGGCTGACCCAATCACCAGACCTTACCGGATGTCGGCGCTGACGGATAGCGCAAAGCAGGACCCTTCAACGGGTTTAGTGATTGGTGGCCGTTCATATCTGCGCGCGGTAGCTACTTAGGCCTGACTAGCTGAGCTAGGCTCGACAGGATCGGCGCTTGCTATTCCGAGCCGGATGCCGCAGCGGTGGCTCACAAGGGTATACCCAACAACGCCAAGTAGGAGTGATGAGCAGGTGGCAGGCAGCGAGGTTAGGGCGGCGCGGGTGTATTTGCGGGTAAGCACGGACGAGCAGGACCTGACGCGGCAGGAGAGCATTGTGGCTGGTGCGCGGGCGGCCGGCTTTTATGTCGCGGCCGTATACCGGGAGAAGGCGTCGGGCGCGCGACCGGACCGGCCGGAGCTGCTGCGCATGGTGGCGGACCTGCAGCCGGGCGAGGTGGTGGTGGCCGAGAAGATCGACCGCATCAGCCGCCTGCCTCTGCAGGAAGCGGAACTGCTGGTGGATGCTATCCGGGGCAGGGGGGCTCGGCTGGCGGTGCCGGGCATTGTGGACCTGTCGGACTTGGTAGCTGATAGCGCAGGCGTGGCGCGCATCGTGCTGGAGGCGGTGCAGGACATGCTGCTGCGGGTCGCGCTGCAGACGGCGCGGGATGACTACGAGACCCGGCGCGAGCGGCAACGCGAGGGCATCGAGATTGCCAAGCGGGCGGGGCGGTACACCGGCCGCAAGCCGGACCTCGCCCACCACCGGCGCATCGTAGGTCTGCGCGAGGCGGGCATGAGCATCGCGAAGACCGCGGAGCTCGCCGGGTGCAGCATCGCCCACGTCAAGCGCGTGACCGCGCTCCACCGCTCAAGGGCCGCTCAGCCGCAGAAGACTAGTTGAGTACCGTACATGTTTTACCTGCGGGTCGTGGCAGACCGAACCCCACCGCGGATTGGTCTCCGCGTGGAGCAGCAGAGCGGCATCCTGGGTATCACCGCAGGATAATCGCGCATAGTCGCTTCCAACCTGCCATTCTGACACGGGGTTCCGACACCTGTAGACCCGCGGATGTAAACGCTCGCGCTAAGTGGCGGCATTCTGATCGCGCTATTTGTCGGCGAGCGTCGCTACGCGGCTACCGGCTTGGTCTCGGCCGATCGCACA